>JAITRV010000177.1 GCA_031288215.1 Spirochaetaceae bacterium
TTGGCTTCGGCACGGTTCTCACTGCTTGCCCATATTGAGTCACCCGGCTGCTTGGACAGCGTTTCCATCGTCCGTACAAACCGCTTTTCCAGCCGTGCCTCGTTGAAATCTACATCCGCAAATTCTTGCCTCCTTATTGAAACTTTCCCCTCCTGACATAACGCCCTCCCAAATATTCGTTCATTGTATCATGATTTTTAGGAAAAGCAAGTTTAGCTCAAGCTGGGGCCGGGAGGTGTCGCAGTGCCGGGCCAGTACGTCGCAGCCCGCGGCGATGAGGGCGCGGGCCGCGTCGGTTTCCCCCATGGGATCAAACCAGTTATGGATTACTTTTACATGGACGGTCGCGGCGGGGTTTGCCTGTTCCACCCCCCGGGCAAAGGCGTTAAGGCCCCCTGAAACTTCGCTGTTGTCTTTCCCCATGGCGGCCACATAGCCGATCTTGCCGCTTTGGGTTTTGAGGCCCGCGACGATACCGCTGAGATAACGGGCCTGATAAATTCTGCCGAAATAATTCGTAAAATTGGTATCGTTGGATTGGATGCCTGTGGCGTGGGCGAAAATGATTCGGGGAAACTCCGCCGCCAGCTTTTCGCAGACCTCGCCGTTGGCCCAGCTCAAGGCCAGGATGATAGTGGCGTCCTCGGCTATGCACTCACGGATCGCGGTTTCCACCTCGCCGGGGCGGGCCTCGAACACGTTGACCTTGCGGATAATTTGCCCCTCCGCAAGTCCTACCGCCTTTTCCATTTCTTGAATCCCCAGATGGTGCATATAGTCGTAGTCCGATTCAGGGCCGACTTCGTTGGGGAAGATGACGCCGATCTTGACTTTTTCCCTGGCCAGCGGCTGCCCCGGCTGCCAGGGGGCTTCTTTTTTACAGGCCGATGCAGGAACACAAGCAAAACCGGAAAGATAAACATTTTTTTCATAAACGCATCTCTTACTTTAATATTATTTCTTACACGCTATGCCCTTGCCTTATATGCGCTTCCTTCCGTGTTCAAGGACCAGCCGGTCCCTTTCGGTTTTCTCCTATAATGTTGATGAATTCATCGGTCAATGCCGGATCAAATTGGCTCCCCTTACTATCCTGAATGATCTTCACCGCATCGGCGTGGGAAAACGCCTTCTTATAGGGACGTTCCGAGACCAGGGCGTCGTATACGTCCGCCAGGGCCATGATTCCCCTTTTCCATGCCATTATCTTCCTGTTTTGTTCTCCAATAACGCGGCAACGGTTTTCAACGCGCTGCCGTATTCGGCCATCAGCACGTCGTCGGAAACGGCCTCCAGGGCTTCACGGGTTTTGCCGTCCAATGATTTCTGATAAAGTTCTTCCAATATGCGGTCAATGGCGGCCGCTTTTTTGTCCGTCAAGGCTTCGGCCAGTTCCCGCAGCAGGGCGGCAGACGCGCCGCCTGCCGCCGCGTTCCCCTCCGCGGCGGCGGGGGACGCTTCCAGGGCCGCGCCGATTCCTTCCGCCAGCGCCGCAAGGCGGGTCACAAAACCGGGGAGCCCTTCCTGAATCGCCGGGATGTCCGCGGCGTTTCCCGCGGCCTCAAGGACGGCCGCCTCCGCGGAAAACGCCGCCGCGCCGATGACGGCGGACGCGCTTTTCAGCGCGTGGACCTGGGTAGTAAAAAAAGGAAGGTCCCCTTCGGAAAACCCGCCGTCACCGGCGGGGCCGCCGCCGGCACGGAAGCCCTTCAGGATGCCAAGCCGTTCTTCCGCGTCTTTGCGGAACAGGGACAGCACCTGCCGGTAAGCGGCCGCCGTGCCGCCGCATAAGGCGATGCCCTTCGCGGCGTCCACGCCGGGAATTACCGGCACTTCCGTTGCTTCCTTTTGGCGTTCCTCCCGTAGTATCCCGGTCTTTTCCCGTTTGTCTTTGGGTATCCACGTGCCCATGAGTTCGTCCAGCTTTGACACGTCTATGGGCTTGGACAGAAAATCGTTGAAGCCCTTTTCCAAAAACATTTCTTTCATGCCGGACACGGCGTTGGCGGTAAGGGCAATGATGGGAACCGGTTTGGAAGCGGCGGATGCTGCCGTCTGTTCTTTTTCCCAGGAGCGGATCAGCGCAACGGCCTCAATGCCGTCCATTTCCGGCATCATGTGATCCATGAACACGATGTCGTAGGACCGCCGCTTCACCAGGTCCACCGCCTCGGCCCCGGAGAGCACGGTGTCTACCTCCGCCTGGTAGGGAGCCAGGAGGCCCCCGGCGACCTTGAGGTTGGTGGCAATGTCGTCCACCACGAGGAGCCGCGCCCGGGGAGCGATAAACCGGGTTTTCGTGCCGCCGGCGTATTCATAATACCCCTTCCGATCCGGCGTCCCGTTGAGTACATCCGCGATGGAGAGGGATTGAACCGGCAGGGACACAAAGCGCACGCCGGGTATAAACGCCATGTTTCCCCACGCAACCATGAGGGCCAGGGGAGGTTTTGTTTCCATCGCTTCCATCAGGGGTTTGATCTCTTCGTAAAGGCCGTAACCGGAAAACACAAAGTACCAGTCTTCCCGCGCCAGGGCCGCGGCAAAGTCCTCCTGATCCGTCGTCACGGTGCAGGGAACCCCCAGATTGTTCAGGGACCAGCCCACAGAATCGGCGTAGACCTTCCGCCGCTCAAAGACCAGTACCTTGTTTTCTTCCGGGTTATTCACCAGCGCAAAAGGCGTATCGGCGTTGAATTCCTGGGGAATCGTGACCGTAAAGGTGCTGCCCCTGCCGTATTCGCTCTCTACGGTAATATCGGCGTCCATAGCCATGCAGAGCCGTTTGGTGATCGCCAGGCCCAGGCCCGTCCCCTCGATGCCCCGGTTTTTCGCCGTGTCCATCCGGACAAATTCGTCGAAGAGCCGGGCCTGATCTTCCCGCTTGATACCGAGGCCGCTGTCGGAAACGGCGATCTTCAAGAAGACCCGGTTTCCCTCCCGGGGCGCCGCCTCGGCGACGGAGAGGCCGATGAATCCCCGATCGGTGTACTTCACCGCGTTGCCCAGGAGGTTGAGGAGTATCTGCCGCAGGCGGATCGCGTCGCCCGAAAGTTCGTTGGGAAGCCGGGAGTCGATATTGGTATAAAAGCGTATGGGTTTTTCCATGATTCTCATACGGATAATGCTGACGGTGTCGTTGATGAGCGAAGAAAAGAGATACCGCACCGGGACGATTTCCAGCCGGCCCGCCTCGATTTTGGAGAAGTCCAGCAGGTCGTTAACGATGGAGAGGAGGTCCGCCCCCGCGTGTTTGATGTCCTGGAGGTCCCCGCGCACATCCGCGTCGAAGTTTTTGCGGAGAGCCAGTTCGCTCATGCCGATGATCGCGTTCATGGGGGTGCGGATCTCGTGGCTCATCCGGGCCAGGAAGTCGCTTTTGTATTGGTTGGCCCGTTCGGCCTTTTCCTTTGCCGCTTCCAGTTCCTTGACCATGGCGATCCGTTCAGCGGCATGGCGCATCCTGAAAACAAGAACGACAATTCCCGCCAGGGCGGAAGAAAAGATCAGGGCAAGTAAAACGCGGATCGGCCAGTATTCGATATAGGCGAGTTTTTTTTCGATATGTATCCGCGTTACGGTATTGGAGGAATTTTCCCCTTCCGCGGGCAGGAAGGATCGTAGCGCGAAGGTATATTTGCCCCCCGCAAGGTTGGTGTACGAAATCTGGCGCGTGGCGGAATCGGTGATATATTCCTCTCTATCCTGTCCTTCAAGCCGGTAGGCAAGATGTGCCCGTTCACGGAGCCCGTAGGAGAGCAGGGAGATGTTGAAGGTAACGCGGCCGGTCGTCTTGGGAACGACCAGGTTTTTGGGAACGGCGTAGTAGGCCCGGTCATCCACCTCAATGGAACTGATCGCCGCGTTGGGGAGGAAGCGCCGTATTTCCCGATCCAGGGCGAGACTCCTCCATCCGTCGGTACAGCAGAAGTAGAGGTTCCCCGTCTCGTGGTGGACAAAGTTCCAGGAATTGGCGTTTACCGAACCGGAGAGGCCGTTCTGCCTCCCCAATTCCCGAATCGAAAGGGAGGCGCTGTTTTCCCGCAGCGGGGCGGCCTCGGCCTGGAAAAGGGCGTTTGCGGTGAGCACCCAGATGCTTTCCCGGTAGGGGAGGATGTCCAGGATGCTGTGGGCGGGGAATCGATCGAGACTTGTCACCGCGCCGTCCCGGATGTAACAGAGGCCGCTTCCGGTGCCTACCCAGATTCCCCCGCCCCCGTCATCCCCGGCCATCCGCAGTATCACTTCGCTGGGTAAGCCGTCCTCTGCCGTGAGCGCCGTCACGCCGTCCCGGCTTATCCGGTAGATTCCGCTGCCGTCCGTCCCGGCGTAGAGTACCGGCGTCTGTCCCCGGGTGTCATAGTACAGGGAAAGGATCATCGCCGCCGGTATAGAGAGGGGCGTACCGCCGCCAAAGACCGCTTCGGGGCTGAGGCGGCGGTCGTCCTTCAAGAAAAAGAGCCCCGTGGAGCTTCCCACGGCATAAACGCCGCCGGACAGTTCCTCGACCAGCCGTACCCGTTCCGGTGCGCCGCCCTCCGCCGGATTCTCCCCCAGCCGGCTTGTCCAAACGCCGGTTCCGGGGTTGTAACGGATAAGCCCGTATTTTGCGTAGGTGCTAATCAGGAGATCCCCCCGGCTGTCCCGGTAAACGGAACGGACCCGGACATTCTGTAAGGCCCGGGTAAGATCGTTTTCCATCAGGTTTCCTTCCCCGTCGCTTATGGTAAGCCCCGTATCGCCCGCCAGATACCAGCGGCCATCGGCCGGCAAAACCGTGTTGAGGATCGCGTCGGGAATGCCCATGAGGAGGTTCACCCGGGTAAAGGGGCTCTCCGCAAAGAGGATGACCCCGCCGCCGTTGGAGGAGGTGATCCAGTAGTTGTTTTCATAATCTTCGGTTATGCTGGTAAAAAGGCCGTTGATTCCGAGCCCTTCAATAGGATGAAAATTTTCGGCGGAATCAAAGAAGCCGATTCCCGTATCCGCCGCGATCCAGACGCGGCCCTGCCGGTCTTTATAGATGCTGTTTACCATGGAAAGGGGGATCCGTTTTTCCCTTTGGGAGAGGGCTTCCCCGTCAAAGGAGGCGAATATGACCGATGAGCCCTGAGTGCCTAAAATGATGTTTTCCGCGTCCGGGGCAAACACCGTGTAAACGGGCACATCGGGCTCGATGACGATGGTTTTTTGCGTAGGGGTATAGACAAGCAGTTCCCCGGAGTTAAGAACGCCGTAGATGGTGCCCTGCCGGTCCAGGGCAAGGGAGATAACCGTGGCCGTCCGGTCAAGGCCCAGGGGAATGACGGCGATTTCCCGGTCCCGGTTGATGGAGAATATCCCGCCGGCGGACCCGAAATACACGGTTCCCGCCTGGTCCATGGCTATGGAGCGGATCATGTTGGACGGAATCCCCCGTTCGCGGTCAAAGACCTCGAAGCTCCCATTGCGGTAGGCCACCGCGCCGCTTTCACTGGTTCCGATCCAGAGGGTTCCGTCTGAGTCTTCCAAGAGGGCGCGGACATTGGAACTGGGAAAGCCGTCATGGCTCATGGCGTTAAAGGTTTTGAAGACGCTGCCGTCGTACCGTATAAGGCCCTGGTAGCTGCCGAACCACATATAGCCGTCGCCGGTCTGCAGCGCCACATTTGCCTCATCCGAGGGGAAGCCGTTGGCGCTCCGGTAGACCCGCTGCACCCGGTTTGACAGAAAAAGCCGGGCTTCCCGGTCAGG
>JAITRV010000208.1 GCA_031288215.1 Spirochaetaceae bacterium
TGGCGGCAGTAACCCGCGCAGCTCCCCCCCGCCAGCAGCAGCACCCGGTCGGGGTACTGGTGGACCAGCCGGGGGCTGACCCGGTAGCGCCCCTCCCCCAGGGGGTCCGGCAGGGCAAAAGGGCCGGATTCGGAGAGGGCCTCCCGGGGATCGGGGAAGAACTGCCGCCTGATGGGGTCCTGTGCCTCCGGCCGGGCCAGGGATGCGAAGTGAGGTGTCACCGCGAAGGGGAGCCGCCCCGCCGCCTCCAGGCCCCCGGCAAAGGCCCGCTCCGCCTGGCTTGCCGAATCCCGCAGTTCCGGCGGCAGTTCGTCGATAGATCTGATAAGAGACCGGATAAGGCCGCCGGGAAAAATGCCCTCCGGTCCGGGAGTTCCCGGGCAGGAACCTTCGGAACGAGCCGCCCCGGTCATCAGTAATCCTCCATCAGAAAATCGAGGATGTTCACCAGCCGGATACCGGCGTAATCGGTGATGAAGGTCCTGTCCATGGTTAACACAATCTTGTCGTAGTTGTCCTTTACCGAGCGCAGGGGGGCCAGTTCCCGTTCCCGCACCCCCTCGTCCAGCATGCTTAGGGCGACCTGGTAGTAGACCCTGCGATCCTGCCGTACCGCGAAAAAGTCGATTTCCCGGTCATAGTGCTTGCCGGTAAAGACCTGGAAGCCCCGGCGTCTCAGCTCAAAGTAGACCAGAGTCTCGATCAGGTGCCCCAGATCGGCATCCCCGTAACCCAGGAGCATGTTGCGGAGCCCCGTATCGACCACGTAGTACTTAGCCAGGGTTTTGAGGAGCTCCTTGCCCTTGATATCGTAGCGAGGCGAGGGATAGACGATGTAGGCCTTTTCCAGGAGGTCCAGATACCGGGATACGGTGGCGGCCTTTACCGCGATACCCCTCCCCTGGCTGCTGATAAAGCCCGCGATATTGGCGGGGGAAACCAGATTTCCCGTGTTTTGACAGAGGAACTTCACCAACTGTTCGAACATCTTAACATCCTGGACCGGATGACGGGCCAACACGTCTTTGACGATAACGGTATTGAAGATCCCGGCTAAATAACCGTTCACGGTCTCGTTATCCTGGGGGAGTTTAGAGACCCCGGGGAAGCCGCCGAATTTGAGGTAGCGCCGGAATTGTTCCTCCCGGTCCGGCAGGGGCTTGTCCTCCTGAGGACCATCCTCCGCCGGCGCCAGCGGAGCGAAGTCCAGGTATTCCCGGAACGACAGGGGCAGAATGGGGATCTCCACATAGCGGCCTGAGAGGAGGGTGGATAGTTCCGATGAGAGGAGCCATGCGTTGGAACCGGTAAGGCAGATGTCCGATCGGCCCTCGGCATGGAGGCTGTTCACCGCCTTTTCCCAGGATTCTACCATTTGGACCTCGTCCAGAAACACGCTGACCCTGCCCGAGGCCGGCATGCGTTCCCGGATCAGGGCGTAACAGGTCCGGTAATCCCGGAGCCGGTCGTATTCCATCAGCGAAAAGTTGATGTGGACGATCCGCGCCGCCGGGACCCCCTGGTTCAGCAGTTCCCGGATAAAGAGCCGCATCAGGGTGGATTTTCCGCTTCGTCTGATGCCGGTGATGACCTTGATCACGTCGGTATGCTGATACTTCCGCAGCCGTTCCACGTAGACCCGGCGGCTTATCAGGGGTTCTTCCATGGGATTTCTCTTTTATCATTATAGGGGCAAAATCTTATATATTCAAGAGTTTAGTCTATGCAAAGGCAAAACATTAAAAAAATTTTAGTTTTGCCCATCAAAGGGCAAAACTAAAATTTCCCGAAAAGAAAGAAAACCCTCTCCTGAAAATTCCCACCGCTATCAGCCTTCGCCCATCATCAGCAGGGCCATGACCTTGGCGTCCCCCAGAATATTGTCGATCAGGGCGTATTCGTTGGGCTGGTGGGCGGTCTCGTCAATGCGGCACCAGACCGCGGAATCGATGCCCTCCCTCCGCAGGCAGGACCCCACGGTTCCTCCGCCGATGCCGATGGGCTTGGTTTTGACCCGGTAGACCTCCTCAACACAACGGGACAGGGCCTGTACCAGGGGGGCCTCCGCGGAAGTGGGAGGGGATTCGAGACATTGAGGGGTGGTATAGGAAACCCGTACCCCATACTTAGCCTCGATACCCGCCTTGATACGATCCACCTCCGCCAGCACTTCCTTAACGGGGTAACAGGGCAGGACCCGCATGTCCATGCAGAATACGTCTTCCCCGGGGATGGTATTGACGTTGGGGACATTGGCCTCTTTCTTGGTAGGCTGAAAAGTAGAGTAGTCCGGCTCGAAGAGGGGGTTCCGGGCGGAGAATTTTTCCGAAAGCCCGCAGTGCAGAGCCACCGCCAGATCCGAGGCGGCAAGGAAGGCATTGGCCCCCTGATCGGGCCGGGAACCATGGGCCTGCCTCCCCTTTGTGGTAAACCGGGCCCAGATCAGGTTCTTTTCCGCGATCTCGATGGAAGCCCCCATATCATCACCCCCGTCGGGAATAAGGGCAATGTCGTTCTTGCGGAACAGGTTCCGGTGGTTTTTGACCAGCCAGACTATGCCGTAGGCGCTGCCGTTTTCCTCGTCCGCGGCAAAGAGAAGCTTTACCGTGCGCCGGGGCCGGACCCCCGCGTCTTGCAGGGCCAGGGCCGCCAGGACCGATGAGCAGAGCCCCTGCTGGTTATCCTCCACCCCCCGGCCAATAATATGACGCCCCAGGGCCTTGCCCCCCGGACCGGTCCCGCTTTGCCGTTCCACAAGCTGCCAGGGATCATGTTCCCACAATGAGGCTTCCCCAGGAGGCACCACATCAATGTGACTCATGATCCAGAGCCGCCCCTCGTCCTCACTATCCGGTAAGGCGTCTTCGCCGCCCGGAAGGGTAGCGATCAAATTGGGGCGTATGCCGCCGTCGGCCCGGCTGTCCGGTGCGTCGTAGCGTTCCAGTTGCTCAATCCCATGGGAGCGCAGCCAGGATTCCAAGAACACGCACTTATCCAGCTCGCCCCGGCCCCCGGAATCGGGGGAGACGGCGGGCCGTCTGGTTAATTCGGTTTCCAGTTCCAAAAGCTGGGGAACGCTGGACTCGATAAAACGGAAGATCCGGTCTTTCATACCTACCACTATGCCACATCCGCCGCCTGTGCGAAAGACTAAAGTTTCTTGGATCCGCAGTGTGATATAGGCTACGTTGATAGACAAGTACAGTACCGGTGGCTATAGTGTACCCATGACCGAACGCGAACGGTTTTTGAAGACCCTTAAACGGGAGAAGCTCGAGGGTCATGTGCCCCATTTTGAGCTGGTGTTTTTCCTTACGATGGAAACCTTTGGGAAGGTCCACCCCTCCCACCGGCACTATTCCCAGTGGAACCAGTCCAACGCGAAAGAGAAAGAAGCCCACCTGCGGGACATGGCCTATTGTTATACGGAAATAGTCAAACGCTATCATCACAGCGGTATCTTTGTGCACCCCCAACCCCGGCGATTTTGACAATGCCGTGCGGCTCCTTCAAATCATCAGGGAAACCACCGGTATGGAGTACTACATCTGTATGCACGGCGATACCACCTGCGGAATCCCCAACGGGGACGAGATGATGAATTTTCCGGCGAGGTTGTACGAGGATCCCGCGGGCATTGTGGCGGAACAGGAACAAAACATGCACAGGGCCATGGACTTTGCCGAGCGGCTGAAAAAAGTTGACGACGGCAAACTCCTGGACGGTTTTGCCCTGTGTTCGGATTACTGTTTCAACGCGAATCCTTTTTTTACCCCCGAGGTATTTGGCGATG
>JAITRV010000225.1 GCA_031288215.1 Spirochaetaceae bacterium
GCCACCCCCCTTCGCCATTTTTGCCCGTGCCGGCCCATGCCGCTATTTCCGGCGGGTATCCGGCGGCCCTGCCTTTACGGCGTTGAGGCGGGTCCCGCAGCCGGGAGCGCAGCCTTGGCCGGTTGGAGTGAGGTCAGTACGGTTGCAAGAAGCCTGCCCGCCCATGCAGGCTTCTTGCCCCCGATATAGCCTTCACCCCGCCTGCCACGGCAACCTCAGCCGGCAGTTGTACCCGCCCCCGCCGATGCCGGTGGGGGGATACTCCCGCCGGAAAAACCGGCACGGGCCGGCTTGGGCAAAAAGGGCGAAGGGGGGTGGCAGGGAAATACCCCGGGCGACCCCTTTTGAGCAGAGGAACCAGTTATGCCGCAGGCATCAAGAGCAACGTCGCGAACAGGGGGCGACCGGGGTATTTCCCTGACAGGACCCCCCGGCTAATCCCCCCCATGCCGGCCCGTGCCGCGAGGACCAGGCCGGGGTATCCCCCGGTCTGTGCCGGGAGCATCCGGCTGCTATTATTTTGTATTTTTTTTTGAATTCCCCTTGACAGACTATTTCATTCTAATTATATTAATCACATCATAATAGTAGGAATTGTCCGGACCTATCAGCGCGCGGATGGCGGACGGGCTTTTCCAACGAAAAAAAAGGACGGAGGGAGGACGGGAAGGTTTTTCCGTCGAGGCCCGCAAAAAAAAACAGAGGAGAAATGTATGAGTATGGTACAAAAACAGTATAACCAACGGCCGGGGATGGGGAGTGTCCTTGGAGCGGCGGCGATCTTTTTGCTGGCGGCTTCCGGCCTTTTTGCCGCCGGAACCGCCGATAATGCCGGCGCCGCCGGGGCGGGGGCCCAAAGCGCCCCAAAGGGGGGAGCTTCCATAGAGCTCCTCAACGTTTCCTACGATCCCACCCGGGAACTGTACCGGGAATTCAACGAGGTTTTCGCCGCCTACTACAAGCAGAAAACCGGCGATACGGTAACCATCCGGCAGTCCCACGCCGGTTCCGGCGGGCAGGCCCGGAGCGTCATCGAGGGGCTGGAGGCGGACGTGGTGACCCTGGCCCTGGCCTACGACATTATGCAGATAGGCGACATCGCCCACATCATCGACCCGGGCTGGCAGGCACGGCTGCCAAAAAACAGCTCGCCCTACACTTCGACTATCGTTTTTCTCGTGCGGGCAGGGAATCCCAAGAACATCAGGGACTGGGATGACCTGATAAAGCCCGGCGTCGCGGTTATTACCCCCGACCCGAAAACATCCGGCGGCGCACAGTGGAATTTCCTTGCCGCATGGGCTTTTGCGAAAGAGAAATACGGCAGCGATGCCAGGGCCCGGGAATTTGTCAAACAGCTTTATAACAATGTGCCGGTCTTGGATTCCGGCGCCCGGGGTTCGACCAATACCTTTGTGCAGCGCGGCCTCGGGGATGTGCTGCTCGCGTGGGAGAACGAGGCCTTTCTTTCGGTCAATGAATTGGGAAAGGGAAACGTTGAAATCGTCGTTCCTTCGTTGAGTATTCTTGCCGAACCGACGGTTTCCTGGGTTGATGGAGTGGCATCCAGACATGGTACGCTGGAGGTTGCCAAAGAATACCTTACCTATCTGTATTCCAAAGAGGGCCAGCGGCTGGCGGGTAAGCATTATTACCGCCCCTCCGACCCGGAGGTGGCAAAGGAATATGCCGAACAATTTCCCACGCTGAAGCTGATTACGATAGACGAGTATTTCGGTGGATGGCGGAAGGTTCATGACGAGTATTTCGGCGACAACGCGATTTTTGACAACATCATCAATGAGTTGAAAAAGCGGTAGCGGGCAGCATGGGCGGAAGAAAACGCAGGATGAAACTGCCGGGGTTCGGATTAACCCTGGGGCTTTCCATAACCTATATGTCCCTGTTGATCTTTATCCCTCTTTCCGCGCTGGTCCTCTATGCGGCCCGGCTCTCCTTCGGAGAGTTCTGGGCCCTGATCGCCAATGAACGGGTCCTGGCGGCCTTCAAGATCTCCTTCGTGTCGACCTTTTGGGCCGCCGCCGTCAACTTTGTCTTCGGCCTCGTCATCGCCTGGGTCCTGTCCCGGTATTCCTTCTTCGGCAAACGGGTCGTCGATGCCCTCATCGACCTGCCCTTCGCCATCCCCACGGCGGTGGCGGGGATTTCCCTGTCCTATATCTTTTCCCCCAACGGAATCCTCGGGGCCCTGCTTGAGCGCTTCGGGATCTCCGTGGCCTATTCCAAGGGGGGCATCGTCATCGCCCTGATCTTTACCGGCTTGCCCTTCGTGGTCAGGACCACCCAGCCGGTCATCGCGGAACTGGACCGGGAACTGGAGGAAGCCGCCGCGAGCCTCGGGGCCAATTTTTACCAGATCTTTCGGAAGGTGATCTTTCCCTCGATCCTGCCGGCCCTCCTCACGGGCTTTGCCCTGGCCTTTGCCCGGGGCCTGGGGGAATACGGCTCCATCATCTTTATCTCCAGCAATATGCCCTACGAAAGCGAGATCGTGCCCCTGCTCATCGTGAAGAAGCTGCTCCAGTTCGACTACCGGGGGGCCAGCGCCATCGGCGTCACCATGCTGGTCTGCGCCTTTGCGCTCCTGTTCCTCATCAACCTTTTGCAGGGCTTCGCCAAAAAAAGGAAGAAAAATTGAGCGCCCCCGCAATCGTCAAAGAACCCCGGTGGATAAAGCCGGTACTCATCGGTATCGCCCTGGCCTTTTTCGGGATCTTTATCGTCATCCCCCTCTTTACGATCTTTTCTCAGGCCCTGGGTTCGGGATTCACAACCTACCTGCGGGCCTTCAGCGATCCGGATATCTTCGCCTCCATCCGCCTGACCCTCCTGACCGCCCTTATCTGCGTGCCGGTCAACACCGTCTTCGGCGTGATCCTGGCCTGGGTCATCACCAAGTTCAATTTCCGGGGAAAGAACATCCTCATCACCCTGATAGAGGTTCCCTTCGCCATCTCTCCGGTGATCGCGGGGCTCCTCTTTATCTTCCTCTTCGGGTCCTTCGGCTGGTTCGGCTCCGCTCTCATGGCGCGGAACATCAAGATCGTCTTCGCCATGCCGGGGATCGTCATCGCCACCGCCTTTGTGACCTTTCCCTTTGTGGCCCGGGAACTCATCCCCCTGATGGAGGAACTGGGGAAGGACGACGAGGAGGCGGCCCTGACCCTGGGGGCAAACGGGCTTCAGACCTTCTTCAAGATCACCCTCCCCAATATCAAGTGGGGGCTGCTCTACGGGGTGGTGCTGACCAACGCCCGGTCCATGGGGGAATTCGGGGCGGTGGCGGTGGTCTCCGGGATCATCCGGGGGATCACCACCACCATGCCCCTCTATATCGAGATCCTCTACAACGAATATCAGTTCGCGACGGCCTTCGCGGTGGCTTCCCTCCTGACCCTGCTCGCCCTGGTCACCCTGATCGTCAAGGCCGTGGTGGAACGCTTTATCGCGGAACAGCGGAAGCGGGATGCGGGAGCAATCGCCCATAACAAAGAGGAATGAGGAACATGAGCATAGAAATCAGCCAGGTTAACAAGCAATTCGGGGATTTTACCGCCCTGGACAGCATCAACCTCTCAATCCCCGACGGGGAGATCACCGCCCTCCTGGGGCCTTCGGGGTCGGGCAAGACGACCCTCCTGCGGATCATCGCCGGCCTCGAGGTCCCGGACACGGGCACCATCACCCTTTTCGGCGAAGATTCCACCTGGAAACAGACCAAGGACCGGAAGGTGGGATTCGTGTTTCAACACTACGCCCTGTTTAAGCACATGAGCGTCTTCGAAAACGTGGCCTTCGGCCTCAAGATCCGCCCCCGCTCCCTGCGGCCAAGCAAGGCCGAAATCCGGGAGAAGGTCTTCCGGCTCCTCTCCCTGGTCCAGCTTGAGTCCATGGCGAACCGCCTGCCCGCCGAGCTTTCCGGCGGCCAGAAGCAGCGGGTGGCCTTGGCCCGGGCCCTGGCCATCGAGCCCCGCCTCCTGCTCCTGGACGAGCCCTTCGGCGCCCTGGACGCCAAGGTCCGGCAGGAACTGCGGCGCTGGCTGCGCTTTCTCCACGACGAGATCCACATTACCAGCGTTTTTGTTACCCACGATCAGGAAGAGGCCCTGGAAGTCTCCGATAACATCGTTATTCTGAACAAAGGGAAAATCGAACAGATCGGCGCCCCCGAGGAGGTCTACGATCATCCCGCCAACCCCTTTGTCTACAGCTTCCTGGGGAACGTGAACCTCTTCCACGCCCGGCTGGAAGAGGGGGCGCTGAAACTTGCTCCGCCGGAAGAAGGCTCAGGCGGCGGGGAGGAGGTGTCCTTCTTCGTGCGGCCCCAGGATGTGGTCATCAGCCTGTCCGATGAGGGGGGCAAGGCGGTGGAGGCGGAGATCCGGGGCCACCGGGTCTTGGGCAGCCGGGTGCGGGTGAACCTGAAGACCGTAGCCGGGGAAAAGGAGCTGGAGGCGGACATCGACAAGAAGCAATGGACCCTCATTACCAAGGCCAACCGGGACCGGGTGTATGTCCTCTTCTTCGGCGCGAAAATTTATTCCAAAGATGAAACCTGGAGCGATTATGTCATCTAATAGTCTGCGGGGCGATAAGGAGGCCGGGGCATTGTCCCGAATCCTCTCGGCTCTCCGCCCTCCCGTCGCCATGGCCTTTAGTTACCAGGCGGAGGACGCGGCGGCCCTGCACCTCCTCCTCCGCGCCGGAGCGCTGGCGCCTGAGGGCGGGGCCGGGCCGGAGGTCTTTACCCTGGACACCCGCCGGCTCTTTCCCGAGACCGGGGCGTACCACCGGGAAGCGGAGCTTTTTTTCAATGTTACCATTCACCGGTATTACCCCGACCCGGAGGAAGAAAAAGCCCTGGAAGCGGAACTGGGGGAATGGGGGATGCGGGAAAGCCTTGAGAAACGGCGGCGCTGCTGCGAGGTGCGGAAGGTGCGGCCCCTGGGGAAGATCCTCGCGGGAAAAAGCGCCTGGGTTACGGGCCTCCGGGCGGCCCAGTCGGTCACCCGGTCGGATCTGAAACTGCTGGAATACGATGAAAAATTCGGCCTCATAAAGATAAACCCCCTGGCGGACTGGAGCGACGAGGATCTGGCGGCTTATATCGGGCGGCACCGGATTCCCCTCAATCCCCTCTACGCCCGGGGCTTTAAAAGTATCGGCTGCGCCCCCTGCACCCGGGCGGTGCGGGAAGGAGAGGATACCCGCTCCGGCCGCTGGTGGTGGGAACTCCCGGACCATAAGGAATGCGGCCTCCACAGCCGGCGCTGAGGGCGTGTTTAAGGGGGGGGCCGGGGGGTCCAAGGCCCCTGGGACCCTTCGGGTCCCTTAGCGGGGGCGTTGCGGGGGTGGAACCCCCTCCTGAGTATAGAGTTATAAGGAGGAAGTATGACCGAAGAAACGGGACGGCGGCAGTTAAGCAAGCTGGATAAACTGGAGTCCCAGAGCGTTTTTATCATTCGGGAGGCCTACCGGTCCTTCAAGAATATCGGGATGCTCTGGTCCATCGGGAAGGACAGCACGGTCTTGCTGTGGCTGGCGAAGAAGGCTTTTTTCGGCCACGTGCCCTTTGAGCTTATCCACATCGACACGAACTACAAGATCCCCGAAATGATAGCCTACCGGGACCGTCTGGCCCGGGAACTGAAGCTACGCCTCGTGGTGGGCCAGAACCGGAAGGCCCTGGAAGAGAAGCGGACCTTTCCCGGCGGCCTGGACCGGATAAGCTGCTGCAGGGAACTCAAGACCATTCCCCTGCGGCAGACCCTGGACGGGACCGGGCCCCGGCGGGTCTACGATCCCCTCCGGGACGCCTGGGAAGATCTGGAGTCCGCCGAGCCGTACCACGCGGTGATCCTGGGGGTCCGCAGCGACGAGGAGGGGAGCCGTTCCAAGGAGCGGGTCTTTTCCAGCCGGGACGAGAAGAGCGAATGGGACGCGGCTTCCCAGCCGCCGGAACTCTGGAACCTCTACAAGACCGAGTTCGCCCCCAAGACCCACGTCCGGGTGCATCCCCTGCTGGACTGGACGGAACTCAATATCTGGGAGTATATCGAGCGGGAGGGGATTCCCACGATTCCTATCTACTACAACCAGGGGGCCGGCACGCGCTACCGTTCCCTGGGCTGCTATCCCTGTACCAATCCCGTGGACTCCAACGCCCGCAATCCCCGGGAAATTATCGACGAACTCATCAGCGGGAAATTCCGAAACATCGCGGAGCGCTCCGGCCGGGCCCAGGACATCGAGGGCGGCGGCACCCTGGAAACCCTCCGCAAAGAGGGGTATATGTGATGACGGCCTTCGAAACGGCAGCGCGGGACCGCGCGGAAAACAGAACGGCGGCTTCGGAACGGATGAGCATCGTGATCACCGGCCACGTGGATCACGGCAAGAGTACCCTGGTCGGGCGGCTCCTCTCGGACACCCGGTCCCTGCCCGAGGGAAAACTCCAGGCGGTGAAGGATTCCTGCAAAAAAAACGGCAGGGTCTTTGAATACGCCTTTCTCCTGGACGCCCTGGAGGATGAGCAGAAACAGGGGATCACCATCGACAGCGCCCGGATCTTCTTCAAGAGCGCCCTCCGGGAATACCTCATCATCGACGCGCCGGGGCATATCGAGTTCCTGCGGAATATGCTCAGCGGCGCGTCCCGGGCGGTGGCCGCGGTGCTGGTGATCGACGCCGTGGAGGGGGTGGCGGAAAATTCCAAGCGCCACGGCCTGATCCTCTCCCTCTTAGGCGTCTCCCAGGTGCTGGTGGCGGTGAACAAGCTGGACGCCCTGAACTACGACGAGGGGGCCTTCCGCCGGATCGAGGCCGAATACGGGGCCTACCTGGAAACCCTCAAGGTAAAAGGGGCCGCCTTTGTGCCGGTCAGCGCCCGGGAAGGCACAAACATCACCGAAGCGCCCCGGGCTCAGATGCCCTGGTACCGGGGAAAGACGGTGCTGGAAGTTCTGGACAGCTTCCGCAACCTCCCCTCCAACGAGGATGCCTTCTTCGCCATGCCCGTGCAGGATGTCTACCGCTTCAGCGGCGGCAACGACGACCGGCGGATCTACGCGGGAACCATCGTGAGCGGCGAGATTTCCGTCGGGGACGCGGTGCGCTTCCTGCCCTCCCGCAAAGAGGCCCGCATCAAGACCATCGAGCGCTGGAACGCGCCGCCGAAACAGCGGGCCGTTACCGGCGAGGCCGCGGGCTTTACCCTGGAAGAGGATATTTACGTGAAGCGGGGGGAGGTGATGGTGAAGGCCGCCGAGGAAGCCCCGGTGAGCGCCGCCTCCCGGCTGCGGGCCAACGTGATATGGCTGGGTTCCCGGCCCCTGAGCGGCGACCGGAGCTGCCTCCTCAAGCTGGGAAGCGACAAGGTTGAGGCCCGGCTCGAAGCCATCGAGCGCTTCCTGGGCGAGTCCGCCGCCGCCGAATACCGGGAACTGCGCCGCCACGACTGCGGCAGCGTGCTCCTGCGCCTGGCCCGGCCCATCGCCGTGTCCTCCTTCTACGACAACGCCTCCCTGGGCCGCTTCGTCATCGTCGACGGCTACGACGCCGCCGGCGGCGGCATCGTCCTGGGCCCGGGCCCCGGCCCCGGGGGGGCCTTCCTTGCGGGCAGCAGCGCGCCTGCCACTGACGATACCAGGGGCGGGGCCGGAGGGGCTTTTCTTGGCCCCGGAGGGGCGTTCCTTGCGGGCAACGGAGCGCCTGCCACTGACGATGCCGGGGTCGGAGGGGCTTTCCTTGGCCCCGGGGGGGCTTTTCTTGCGGGCAGCGGCTCGCCTGCCACTGATGATACCAGGGGCGTGGCCGGGGCGTTTGAGGAGGAGCTTTTTGCCTTGCTCAAACGCCACTTCCCCCACCGCTTTAACGGCTAAAACCGGGCGTGCCGCGGCAAAAACTACCGGTTTCTCCGTTCTTCCGCGGTCTTACATTCGATGCACATCAAGGCATAGGGAATGGCCTCAAGCCGGTCCTGGGGTATCCGCTTGCCGCACTTCATACACAGACCGTATTTCCCCTGCTGGATCCGGGTCAAAGCGGAATCGATCAGCTTGAGCCGCTTCAATTCCTGGGCGCCCAGGGCCTCGATCATTTTCCGGTCAATATCATCGGACGCGATATCCGCAAGATCCTTCGGGTCCATACCCTCGACGATTTCCTGGAAATCCTTATTGCTCACGACTAAATTTGAAATGATCTCCCGCTTGAGATCTGCCAGGGATTTATTTATTCGCGCGACGAATTCCATATCCATGACGGTCCCCCCTTCTACCCTGTCGTCATCCATCCGCAGGGATTTTATGGTAATTTCGTAACTAT
>JAITRV010000246.1 GCA_031288215.1 Spirochaetaceae bacterium
ATGTCCGCTTCGGTGATTTCCATGGTTCCTCCCATGGTTATCTTCGTCAGTTTTTCTTTAAATTTATAGCTATCGTCTCTTTTTCGCTCCTTCTATACCAAAAAGTAAATGCTGTTGCCCTGCTCTCTGGGCCCTCCCCCTTCTTGTTCCGGCTTAAAATAGTATAGTATGTATTCATGGCATTGGGGGAAATTGTTACCGCGACGGTGGAACGGATCGTAGCCGGAGGGGCCGGTATGGCCCGGGTCCGGGGAAAATCGGTCTTTATACACCTCACCGCCCCGGGGGACCTCGTCACCGGGAAGATCAGCCGGGAACACCGGGACTTCGCCTGGGCGGAGCTCCTGGACATCCGGTCGCCCTCCCCGGAACGGATCGCCCCTCCCTGCCCCTTCTACGGCTCCTGCGGGGGCTGCTCCCTCCAGCATCTGCCCTACGAGGTCCAGGTCCGGGAAAAGACCGCCCTCCTGGAGGAGGCCTTCCGCCGGATCGGGGGCTTCTCCTCCCTGCCGGCCATAAGGGTCCGCCGCTCCGCCCCCTACGAATACCGGAACCGGATGCGCTTCCACCCCCGCCCCCGGAGGGGGTTTTACAGCGGGCCGGACTCGCGGGGGGACCTGGGACTCATGGCCCGCCGGAGCGGGGAAATCATCCCCCTGAGCGACTGCCCCATCGCCGATCCCCTGATCCGCCGCTTCCTCTCCGCCCCCCCCGGACTTCCCCCCGGAGGAGCCCCTCGCGGGGGCCTCACCGTGTATGGCCGGGGAGACCTGCTGGTATACCAGGGGGGGCCGAGCCGGGGGACGGTCCGGTTCCTGGGCCGGGACATCAGGATGGACGCGGGGCTTTTCTTCCAGAGCAACGGCGGCGCCCTGGAGGCCCTGATCGCCGACCTCCTCCGGCTGGCCCGGGGGGCGGACCGGGATCTCCCCGCGGCGGATCTGTACTGCGGGGTGGGGACCTTTGCCTGCTTCCTCCGGGACATCTTCCCCCGGATCGACCTGGTGGAGGAGAACCGGGCCGCCCTGGACCTCGCCCGGGAAAACCTTCCCGAGGGGAACTGCCGCTTCTTCCCCCTGTCCTGCGACCGGTGGGTCCGGGAAGCGGGGGGGCCCTACGGCTTCATGACGGCGGACCCTCCCCGGCAGGGCCTTTCGGCGGACCTGAGGGCCTATCTCGCCGAAAGGGGGCCGCCGGTGCTGGCCTATATCTCCTGCGATCCCGCCACCCTGGCCCGGGACAGCCGGGAATTATGCCGGGGGGGCTATGCCCTGGAGGAACGGTACTTCTACGATTTTTATCCCCAGACGCCTCATATTGAGAGCCTCGCGGTATTCCGAAGGGGAGCCCCCTCATGATCCGGGAGGGACATGTACGGAAGGGCACCCTCATGATCGCGGCCATCCTCCTGTTCTGCTCCCAGGCCGGGGACCCGCCGAATGCGCCCCTGGGCCCCCTTTGGAAAACCGCCCTGGGAGGGGCGGTGATAGGGTTCCCCTCGGTTCAGGCGGAAACCGTGGCGGTGGTATGCGACGGGGGGAACCTGAAAACCTTCAGCCGCCAGGGGACCTTCCTCTGGGACTATTTTGCCCGGGCCCGGGTGACGTCCCATATCACCCGTTCCCGGGAGGGGACCAGCTATATCTGCACCGTTAACGGGATCTTCATCGTGGTTAACCGGGCGGGCCGGGAACTCTGGCGGCTCGATCTGGGGGCCCCCCTGGCCTTCCCGGTCCTGACCGGCTGGGACGGACGGATCTTCATTCCCGGGGAAGGCCGGATCTCCTGCTATACCGCCGCGGGGTATCCCCTCTGGGGCCGGGACCTGGGCGCTTCCATTGCCCTGGGGCCCCGGGCGGACAAACAGGGGGGGCTCCTCATGGTTCTGGAGAACGGCGAAATCCTCAGGATCGGCCCCTTTGGCGAGGTACGGTCCCGGCAGCTTGACCGCATCCCCGCGGCGATCCTCCCCCAGGGGCTGGGGAAGGAGGGCGAAGCGGGGGACAGCATCCTGGTTTTCTACAAAGACGGGGAAGCGGAGCAGCTCCGCTGGGGGGACGTGGGGAGGGAAGCCCCCGGCATACGGCGGTTTCCCCCCTTGCCGGGAACGCCCCTGGCCGCCGCGGGGATGGACGGCCTTGCGGCCCTCACCCTGAAGGACGGACGGGTCATCCTCATTTCCGGCGCCGACGGCAGCCTCCTGTGGACCGGGGAAAGCCATATCGCCCTTCGGGGAACGGGAGGGGAGGAGGCGGAGATGCTCTTCGACGAGCGGGGGATCTACGTGCTTTCCCGCAGCGGCGCCTCGGCCTTTAGCCGGGACGGCCGGCGGCTCTGGCTTTTGCGGTTGGAGGGGATCGCGGCGGTTCCCGCCTTTGGGGACGACGGCCTGCTCTTTGCCGGGGGGGAGGACTGGATCCTCTACGGGTACCAGGTGGAGGAACGGGCAAAACCCGGGAAACGCTCCCTCTACGGAAGCGCCCCGGAAGGAAGCTACGGCATGGAAAACCCGCCGCCTTCCCCCTGGGCGGAATATCTCTTTTCCCTTGACGAGGGGGCCGTGGCCGCCCAGTTGGACCGGATCGAGGGGGCCGTCCGCCTGGGCCGGATCGGGGAGGAGGAGGGGGCCTTTACCGCCTATCTGATGGAGATTGCCGGGATCTTCCGGCGGAGGCCCTGGATATCCCCGGTCCGGCCCCCGATCCATTTCCGCCAGCGCGGCCGGGCCTGCCGGCTCCTGGGGTACATCGGCTCCCGGGAGACCATCCCCTTCCTGGCGGAGCTTTTTCGCCGGGACCCGGAGAGCCAGGTCAAGGCCGCCGCCGCGGAGGCCATAGGCCGGATAGGGGTCGATCCCGAGGGGGCCGCCCTCCGGGCCTTTTCCGCGGTCCTCCGTTCCGGGGATCCCGCCGCCAAGGAGGATCAGGTTTTGATAGCCATAGCCGCCGCCACCGGGGCCCTCTGCCGCTTCTCCGGCCCTCCCCTGAGCGAAGCGGGGCTGCAAATTCTGAACGCCCTGGCGGAAGGCAACGCTTCCGCCGCGGTACACGGCCAGGTTCAGCGGGAACTCCGCCGTTTATGGCGCTAGCAAATACCGTTGACAGCGGGGAAAAAATAGGTAATCTTTTATAATAATGAAGGAGCACATTGATGAAAATAGGGCGCCCTACTTCTTTTTCATATTCATATAGAATTTTATTGAGAACGGTAACGGTCTTGATGGTTCTTTTCGGAGTACCCTTCTTTAGGGTCCACGCCCAGGAATCGGTGAACCGGGAGGAATTGGAAACCAACCTGGCTCCGGTAACCTTTATCAATTATGAGGGGCCCCATGACCGGATCGATACCCTGGCCCAGATCCGGGAGATCGGCGTTTCCCTGGGTACGGCGATACGGAACGGCGCGGCCCAGGCCGGCTCCCCGGGCCGGTATTTTGTGATCCACGCCGTATCCGATCCCGAGGGCGCCAAGATCGATGCGGATATCTTCGGTCTGGGGATCGACGTGGGGGTGGACCATATCCGTAACCTCCGGGTGGTCATCCAGGGTTATCTGGAGGCGGCCTATGAGTATTCCGCCGCCGACGCGGCCCTCCTGGCCGAGTATGTTACCGTCTACAATGCGGTGTTCCGGGGAAATTGGGATTATTTCCGGAACCGCTATAAGACCGCGGTGATCGGGTACGTGAGTTCCGATAAGGCGGGGATTTCCATCCGCTTTGATGAGTGGCCCGGCCAGACCCTGATGCTCATTCCCCTGGGAGCCGCTTCCCCCGGCTCCCTGAGCGCGCTGGATACCAGCGCCTTGACGGCGCCGGAGGTTACCGAAGAACTCCGCAAGGACGACGATATGGGCATAGACCAGCGGAAGGAGATGGTGGACCTCAAGGAACGGGAGGCCGCTGAGGCGGAACAACGGGCTTCCCTTCAACGGGAAGCCATCGCCCAAGAGGAAGCCGGGATTGCCCGGGGCCGGGAGGAGGTCCAGGAGGAGCGGCAGCAGGTCCGGGAGGAACGGGCGGCCCTTGAAGCGGAGCGGGATCAGGTCCGGCAGGCGCAGGCCGCGGGGGAACTCAATCCGGCGGAGGCCGCCCGGGCGGAGGAAGCCCTGGCCGCCCGGGAAGAGGCGGCGGATCAGCAGGAAGCGGCCCTGGATCGGCGGGAGGAGGACCTGGCCCGGCAGGACGAAGCCCTGGATGAACGCCGGGAAGCAGCCCGGCAGGATGAGTCCCTGGCCGAACAGAAGATAGACGAAGCCCAAAGGGAGCGCTCGGAGATAGCCCGGGATCAGCAGGAACTTATCGACCGGCCTCCCCCGCCGGCCCCGGCGATTCCGGGGGTCGTCATGGTGCGGCTTTCGCCGGATTCACCCCTGGGAAGCCTTATCAGGGTGGACCCCGCCACCGGGCAGGTCATCAGGGCATCCGCCCTCAACACGGTGAACTCCCGGACCTTTACCACGGTGGGGGGCAAGATGCTGGCGGTTGCCGGAGAGAACCGGGGCAACGCCGCGATACGGCTCATTGAGATCAACCCCCAAACCCTGGAAATGGCAAAACAGGGGGATGACGACATCGCCCCGACCAGCCTCCTGTGGAGCCGGGGGAACGACCTGTACGCCATCACCTCCGCTGCCGGAAGCCTGTACCTGGCCCGGTTCGACGCCGGTTTGGTCCGGCAGGCCCAGTCCGCGCTGACGGTCCACCCCTACGGGAGTCCGGCTTTTAACGGGGATACGGTTCTGATCCAGCGGACCGACGGTTCGATCGCGATCCTGGATGCGGGGGATTTGACGGAACGGTAAGCCGGACTACATCCCGTAGATGTGGGCAAACTCGTGGAGGAGTTCCAGGGCCTTGTCCTTGCAGGAACCGCATACGGTTCCCATCTTGGTGGCCTGCTGGAGGTCCTCCCAGGTGCGGGCCCCCTGGTGGAAGGCGGCTTCAATGTCCTTATCGGTGATCCCCAGGCAGTGGCAGATCTCCTCGGCCTCCTCCTTGAGCATCCCGGTCCTGCCGGTTTTGTTCAAATAATCGTCGATGGCCGCCCTGAGGGCCTTATCCCCCAGGACGGAACAGTGGATCTTGTATTCCGGCAGGCCCCCCAGTTTTTCCACCAGATCCTGGGGCTTGATATTGTAGGCGTCCCGGATATTCATCCCTTTGACGGTCTCGGAGAGCATACTGGTGGAGGCGATGGCGCTGGCGCAGCCGTAGGTTTTCCACCGGACATCGGTGATAATATCATCCTTGATCCTGAGGAGGAGGAGCATCTGATCCCCGCACTTGATATTCCCCGTCTGCCCCCGGGCATCAGCGGGAAAGGTGGATTCATCATCCATAAGCACGTTCCGGGGATTGGTAAAATGGTCCTTTACCGTATCTGAATATAACCAATCAGTCATTTCATACTCCTTATTAGGCCCGCACCGAAGATATGGCCCTGAGCCGGGCTATAATGGGGGGCACGGTCTCTATGATGTAGTCCACATCTTCTTCGGTAATCCCCCAGCCCAGGCTGAACCGGATGGAACCGTGGGCGAGTTCCGGGCCGACTCCGGTGGCCATGAGGACATGGGAGGGCTCCAGGCTTCCCGACGCGCAGGCGGAACCGGTGGAAGCCTCAATGCCCATGATGTCCATGGAGAGAAGGATGGATTCCCCTTCCGCTCCGGGGAAGGACACGTCTAAGGTATTGGGAAGCACCTCCGTGGGGTGCCCGTTGATCCGGATGTGGGGAACCCTTTCCAGAAAACCATCCCGCAGCCGGTTTCTGAGGGCGGCGATCCGCGTCCCGTAGGCGCTGAGGTCCGCCAGGGCAAGCTCCGCGGCTTTGCCGAAGCCCAGGATGCCGATGTTGTTGTAGGTCCCCGCCCGGAAACCGTCTTCCTGGTGGCCCCCGTGGATCAGGGGATAGAGGGGGGCCTTTTCCCGAACATAGAGGGCCCCGATGCCCTTGGGGCCGTAGATCTTGTGGGCGGACATGGTGAGGTAATCCACCCCCAGTTCATCCACATTCACCGGTATCTTCCCCACCGCCTGAACCGCGTCGGTATGCACCCAGGCCCCCACGGCCTTGGCCTTCCCGGAAATGGCCGCAATGTCCTGGATGGTGCCGATCTCGTTGTTAGCCATCATCACCGATACCAGGAGGGTCCGCTCACTCAGGGCTTCATCCAGGGCCTCCATCTTCACCCTGCCGTATTCATCCACCGGCAGGAAGTTCACGGTAAAGCCCAGGGACCGCAAAAACGAAGCGGAATTCAGCACACAGGGAT
Source organism: Spirochaetaceae bacterium (assembly GCA_031288215.1). Classification (GTDB taxonomy): domain Bacteria; phylum Spirochaetota; class Spirochaetia; order Treponematales; family Breznakiellaceae; genus JAIRMO01. The sequence continues at coordinate 6,277 of JAITRV010000246.1, forward strand.
GCTCAATCGCCGTGGTGATTATCTCGGTCCTCCCCTGGGGAAGGACCTTCCCATAGGAATCCGAAGCCAGAATCCGCATGGTTTGGAAGACCGTATTATTCGATTCGGAGCCCCCGGAGGTAAAGATGATCCCCTTGGGGGGCGCCCCCAGAAGACGGGCCACCGCATTCCGGGCATCTTCTACCCTGCCGTGGGCTTTCCTCCCCGCGGCATGCATACTGGAAGCATTACCGAAAACCTCAAAATCCGCTATCATGGCGGCCTTCACCTCTGCTCTGAGAGGGGTGGTCGCATTATAGTCCATATAGATTCGTTTCTCCGCCATAATTCTCTCCATATTGGATACTATTGTATCACATCAAAACTACTCTTATCGTTCCTATAAGTATACCAAGAAAATTTTTTTTAGGCTACTGTTTTTGTCATTTTTCCCCCGGGTACGGAAGGGCCGGCTGTGGGATGAGATGGCCGGCTTGGCGGAGGCTGTACCGGGGACAAAGAAGCCTGGTCGGGCGGGGGGGCGGGCGAAAAAAAGCGGGGAGGCGTATTAGGGTACTACTCTATATCGAGGGCGCTCCAGTCAACGATGACGGTGTAGGCGGGTGGGGTTGTTGTTACACCACTAGCAGTAACAGAAGCAGGGGTAATCACGAGGGTCGCGGTCTTGGGGTTTGCGCCGGACCAGAGGAGGATACCGAATCCCGCCGGAGTGCCTGTACCGGCATTGGCGGCGATGTCCGCCGCGTCGCCGGCTGTTTCATACTTCCTCAACTTGTACGCCTTGGTCGCATCGATGTATATCGTGCTGGCGGGGCCGGTGGGCGGACTCGACAGGGAGGGCTCCGTCGAGAGAATATCAGATGCGCCCTCATAGTAGTGCAATGCCTGATTGGTCTGCCTGATCACGGTATTCGCCACGAGGGCGTCCGCGCTGAGGAGGCCGTCCAGCACCGCCCAGGACCAGGCGCCCGTCGTCGGCTTGTCTCCGCCGGCCGTTCCCCATATGTTGGTTTCGGCCCAGGTGCTAAAGCCGCCGTCCACCTTCCCGCCCAGTTTGACGGTGATGGTGCCGGTCTTGAGGTCCTTCTCGGCGGTCAGCATCTTAATCCCCTAGGGATTCGCGTCGGTGATCCTCTCGGTATCGGCAGAGAGCTGGGGCAGGCCGGTAGCCCGGCCCGTGCCTTCCACGATAATCTTGCCGTTGTCGGCAGCATAGGGGACGGGGGACCCCGTGGCACTCAGGATAGCGCCATTAAGGATCACCAGGGTGCCTCCCTCTTTTACCGTAACCACCGAAGTCGTGGAGGTCTCCCCCTTAATCTGGACGGTTTGTCCCGCCTCAACGGTTATGGCGGAAGTCAAGGCGCCCGTATAGACGATAATCGGTTTCTCGTCTTTCTTGACTTCGGCGCCGTTGACCATGGCGCCGGCATCGGCGGGGATCGACTTGCCTTCAGCGGCGACCCCGTCAAAGGCGGCGCCCGCCGCTATCTTGGATTCGGTCTCGTTGAACTTGATGGGCTCTTTGACCGTGAGGCTGGCGCCGGCGCTTACCGTAACCGCCACTGCGTCCGCTCCGCCGATACTGGGGGCGTCAAGGATGCCTTCCACGACCAGCGTTTTAATCGTGCTAAG
>JAITRV010000287.1 GCA_031288215.1 Spirochaetaceae bacterium
AACCACGGACCAAACGAACCACACGGACAAACGCATGAATTTCAAACAACAAGTCCGTGTTGGTCCGTGTGTGTCCGTGGTTCTTCTTCTTTTTTTGAGTAAATGCAGGAGCCCTGGGGAAGGCCCGCTCCCCGCCAAACGGGCCCTCCGGGGACCCCGGTAATCCCCCTTGTTATCCACAACTTATACACATTACCGGCGAGGGCCAAAAAATACTTTTTTGGCGTTTTTTTTTCCGCCGGGTATTTATTTATGAACAGGGGCGGATAAATATATAAAAAAACTAGTATATTTCTTTATAATATAAAGAAATATACTACTTTAACCCCTTTCCGCCGGGGGAAAACAAAAAACTGTACATAAATACATACACCCCCCCCTCTGCACCGGAAATAATAAACAAGTTATCCACCGGCAATTCACCGTTTCGAATTCAGGAGTTCCGCGGCCCCCCGGAGCCCCGTCGGGGCCGCCCTGCCTCACGATTTCTCCGGGAGGGCCCTCATCTTCTCCTTTAACTCAAGGAGTAACATATCCGCCGTGGAATCGGACTTTTCCAGCTCCGCAAACTTCTTTTCCAGGTCCGAATCGGAGGACAGATCCTCCAATTCCTTAGCGGCGTCGGCTTGGGCCTCCATCTGGTCCACCTTTTGGGCCATCCGGTCAAAGGCGTCAAAGGCGCTGCGGTTGCCGGAGACGCTGCTGATGGTATCCTGTATTTTCTGCTGGGCCTCCGCCCGTTTCGCCCGGGCGATGAGGAGGTTTTTCTTCCGCTGGGCCTCGTCGATCTTGTTCTGGAGTTCCCGCAGGGACAGTTTCAACTGGTTCACCGAATTGCTCTGGGCTTCCCACTGCTTCCGGTATTCATTCAAGGCGCCCTCGTATTCCTGCTTCCGCAGCAGGGCTTCCTTGGCCAGATCGTCCTTCCCGGCCTGGACCGCCAGCATGGCCTTCCGTTCCCATTCCTTTGCCTGGGCTTCCTGGTTCTGCATCTCCCGTTCGAGCTTCTTTTCATCGGCGATAGCCATGGCCACCGCCTTTTTTGACTCGATGAGCTGTTCATTCATGTCGATGAGCAGTTGGTTCAACATCTTTTCCGGCTTTTCAGCCTTGTTGATGAGATCGTTTACGTTGGACGCGACGAGGGTCTTTATCCTCGAAAAAATACCCATGTTCTAACCTCCTGGGCGGGACGTTGTTCGATATGGTGATAGTATTGGATAATGCTGAACCAGGGCAAGACCGAAGGAGTCCAGGGTGGCCCTGAATTCGGCAAAATCCATCCCGTCGTATTCTAAGGTATCAATCAAAACGATTTCATCTTTCTCTAAACCATAGGCCCCGTGGAGCAGGTCGCTGGCATTCAATTCGAGCAGCATGGTGAACAGTTCAAGCCGCCGATCCTGGGGAGCCTCCATGACCTGTACCCGGAAAATAACCAGGGGATCGTTATACATGATCACCACCTCCTCCAGGCCATGGTCCGGATCGTCCAGGAGCCATATATCTTGATCGATCTCATGGTAGGTAACCATGAGATCGATGAGGTATTGTTCTATTTTTTCCGCTTTTTTCGCCATTTTTTCATCCTTTCCTGAGCGCGCCGCCGCTCACCCTAAGAATACCTGCCCGGCCATGTCTATGGCAAGTATGGTTTTACATTCAGAGCAACGGAAGCGCCCCGCTTTGACCGCCTTGAGTTTTTTGGAACAGATCGGACAGGCGAAAATCTTGGGAAAAGCAGAGCCCGAATCCCTCCCGCGGCCTGACCGGAAGAGCCGTACCGCATCATCCAGGGCGTCCTTAATGTTAAAAAACTGGGAAAACCCCAAAAGTTGAAAGACTTCGTAGACCTTCGGCTGTATCTCCAGCAGTACCAAATCCCCCCCCCGGGGCTTTACCGTTTTCAGGAAGGCCGTAAAGGAACCTATCCCCGTGGAAGACACATAATTAAGACCGTTACAATGAAAAATCAAACGGGTAAACCCATATTCAATCGCCCGGAGCACTTTTTTTTGGAAATAATTAGAATTATAGGTATCAATGTATCCGTTCAGAAACAGGATGAGACATCCTTCGACATCATTTACTGTCTCAAGCCGTATTTTAAGGCTTTCATCCCGCTCCTCATCAAATCCAGGAACAATATCATTATTTGTCATATATACCCTTTTTCCGGTAATCTCTCTTCCCGATACATGATGGACTCATCATAAAACCATGTACCTGACGACTTCTTCACATAAGAACAGCATTATTTATTACTCCATTGTACAATTTCTATCCGGCTTTGTCAAACCGGCAGCCCTTTTTTGACGGATAATTTCTTTTTTTCGGTAAATTTCTGACGCCGCGGCGGCCCGCCTCCATTCCGCCCCCGTTCCGCATCCGGGGCGCTCATAACTTGAGCCCCCGGTCGATGGGGATGACGGCCCCGTTCACCTGGGGATGTTCCATGATCCGCAGGGCAAAACCGGCAATCTCATCGGGGCTCAGGGCCTTTCCCCCGGGACTCCGCTCCCGGTTGTAGGCCCGGACCGCCTCATCGGCATATTCGGTGTCCACCAGCCCCGGACAGATCACGTTGCAGCTTACCCCCTGGGGCCCCGCGGTGAGGGCCACCGATTTTGCCAGCACCCCCAGGGCGGTCTTCGCCGCGGAATAGGCCGCGGTGGTGGCAAAGCCCCGGATGCTGTCGGTATTGGTCCCCCCAAAGAGGAGGACCCGCCCCCAGTTCCGCCGGATCATCCCCGGCAGCACCGCGGAGATCAGGACCCCCGGAAGGATCAGGTTGTTGGCGGTGAGGGACACCCAGTCCTCAGGGCGTAACTCCTCCAGGGCGCAGCGTTTGTAGGGGCCCCAGGCGCAAACCAGTATATCCGGCGGGGGGGAACGGCGGAGGAGGCCGGCGGCGGAGACGGGGTCCGCCAGGTCGTAGAGGAAGCCCTCGGCCTCCGCCCCCGCCTCCCGGAGGGCCGCCAGGGTCCCCTCCAGCCGCTCCCGGGAGCCGCCCCCCTGGATGGTGAGCCGGGCCCCCCGGAGGGCGAGGCCGAGGGCCACCGCCCTCCCCAACCCCCCGGTGCCGCCGATGACCAGGGCGTTTCTGCCGTCGAAGATCTTTTCCATGGCTTCTATTATACCCGCTTTTGAATTAAAATAAACCATGGAACTTTCGGATCTGATCATCATCCTCTGCCGGCCCTCGGAGCCGGGGAACGTAGGGGCCGTCTGCCGGGTTATGAAGAACATGGGCCTCTCCCGGCTGCGGCTGGTGGAGCCGGCCCCCCTGGAGGAAGGGCCGATCCGGGCCCGGGCGGTTCACGCCGCCGATGTCTGGGAGGGGGCCCGCTTCTTCGAGACCCTGGAGGCCGCCATCGCCGATTGCGCCCTGGTCATCGGCGCCACCCGCCGCCGGGGCCGCCGCCGTAAAGCCCTGACCATGACCCCCGCCGAGGCCGCCGCCTTCCTCCGGGACCGGCCCGGCCCGGCGGCGCTGGTCTTCGGCAATGAACGGACCGGCCTGGAAGACGGGGAACTACAGCGCTGCAACCTGGCCTCCCACATCCCCGTGGACGGGGCCTTCCCCTCCCTGAACCTCTCCCATGCGGTGCAGGTCTACTGCTACGAACTCTACCGGACCCTCGGCCCGGTCCGCTCCGTCAAGGGCCAATGGGAGCCCCTGGACCAGGAGCGGATCGCGGCCCTGGCCCGCTCGGTAACCGGCTCCCTGGAGGCCCTGGGCTTTTACCGGAAGGCCGGCAGGGAGGATCAGGAACGCTTTTTCCGGGACATGTTTTCCCGGGCCGCCCTGAACGCCGGGGAAGCCGCGTATCTGAAGGACATCTTTGCCAAGGCTGCCCGCCTGGGGACCCGCCCCCGGCCCCCGGCGGCGCTTAGCGGCCCCGTTTGAAGATGCGGTAGATCAGGAGAAGCAGCTTATAATAGAAGAAGGGGAAGATCCGGAAAAACCGCAGGGGGTTTTGGAAGCAGAAACCTATCCCCTCAAGGCCGTGGTTGAAGATCGCCTCGGAGGGCCGTCTTTTCCGTTCCGCAAAGATGTCGAGAAGGTCGCTGCACCAGAGCCGGAGGGCGCCGTTCAGATGGGTGTTGTTTCTGGCGATCCACCGTTCGCCGCCGTGGACCCCCTTGCCTATCATGAGCAGGGAAGGGGAGGCCTTCCGGATGGCCTGCAAGATCGACGGTTCCTCGATCCGCTTGAAGCCTCCGGGGTAGCGGCCCACGATCCGCAGACGGGGAAAGGTCTCCCGGATGTTTTTTTCGGCCTTTTTGAGGACCTTGGGCTTTCCCCCGATGATATACAGGGAATATTCCCGGAGTTCAAGAGCGGAAAGGAGTTTGATCACAAAGTTAAACGGCATATACCGGACCGGGGTTTTGCCGGTTAAAAACCGGGCGCCCCGGACGAGGCTCTTTGAAATGGGAATCACCAGGGCCGCCCCCAGCACAAAGGACCGGTATTCCCCGCTTCGCCGGGCCCGGAGCAGATCCCAGAGGGAAAGGAGCACGATGTTCTTGCCTTCCCCGGATTTTACCAGATCGTAGACCACCTCGTCGATCCGGTCTTCCGGAACAATGTCTAAAGGAACCTTTAAGAGGTTCAGCCGTTCTATGGGTTGGGATTTCTCGGCATCCACGAAATTCTCTCCAAAAGAATAGTGCGTACCGCCGCGGCGCTATACAAAGCGGCGGTCTCGGTTCTGAAAACCGTATTTCCTAAACATACCGGCTTAAAACCCCGGGCGATAAAGCGCCCTGTTTCCTCCGGGGAAAAGCCCCCTTCAGGGCCGACGGCCAGTACCACCAGTTCCGGGTCCCCGCTGAGATAGCCGTGGAGGCTTCCCCTTTCAAGGGGGTCCTGGTGCATGAGTAGGCCCACCGCCCGGGGGTACCGCTCCCGGAGCTCCTGCCAGTAGCCCAAGAGGGCCTCCTCCGAACAGGGGCTTCTCAGGGCCGTGGCAATGCCGGATCCGCTCTGCTGCAGCGCCTCCTTGAGGATCCGTTTCCAGCGTTCCGTCTTGCCCCCCTCCGTGCCCCCTGCGTCCGGTTTGAGCCGGAGCACCGTATGGTCCGACATAAAGGGCGCCACCTCGGAAAGGCCCCCCTCCGCGGCCTGCCGGAGGATGAGGTCCATCTTGGCCCCCTTGGGCAGGGCCTGGAAGAGGATAATCGGAGGCAAAGCCTCATCCCCCCGCAAAGCCGCTTCCTCCCGCAAAGCCCCTTCCGCATCCCGGGGCCGGCAGCGGCCGGTCAGGCAGCCCCCGGCCACCCCCCGGACCTCCACCAGGGCCTCCTCCCCCGAGGGGAGCAGGGCCGGGAAGGAAGCCCCCGGACCAAGACGCCGCACCCTGACCAGATAGTGGTAATCCTTTCCGGAAAGCCGGAGCATCCCCCCCTTGTCCGGCAGGACAGGCAGAATAAATCGTTTCATCACAGAAATCCTCGTACCCTGAAACCGCCCTACGACGCCAGGACTTCTTCCCCCTCGGATTCTTCCTGCAGGGCCTTCAAGGTCTTGGCGGTCTGCATCAGCCGGGAATAGTTCCCGCTCCGGAGAATGTTCACCGCTTCCTGGAGTTGTACATCGTATTCAAGGTCGTAAACCGGCGCGATGACGGTCCTGTTTTGCTCGTTCCTGATAAGCCGGCGGAGCAGGGATATATCCAGGCGGTATTCCTCGCTCAGACGGAGGACAAAGGCGTTGACCTCGGCGGCGCTTGCCTGGGGATTTTCCGCCACAAAGGCGGGGATCCGGTTGGCGTTGATCAGGGCGTTGAGGAGTTCCATATCCGCATCGGAGAATTCCGGAAACAGCACCTCCCGGTCCGGGGGAATGCCGATCTGGTCGATGCTCGCGTCGCTGGGGGTAAAGTAATGGGCGGTGGTCAATTTAAAGCCCACCGTGTCCAGGTTATAGACCTGCTGAACCGACCCTTTCCCAAAGGACTTTTCCCCCACGAGGTAGGCCCGTCCCCGGTCCTTGAGGGCTCCGGCGACGATTTCCGAGGCCGAGGCGGAACCCCGGTTGATGAGGGTCACAATGGGCATGGTCAACGGAACCTCCGTGGCCTGCCGGGCATGGTACACGATGTTGCTGCCGTTCATCCGGGACCGGGTGGTAACCACCAGCCCCCCGTTCAGGAAAAGATCGCATACCCCTATGGCGGACTGGAGGAGCCCGCCGTAGTTGTTCCGGAGGTCGATCACGATGCTCCGGGCGTTTTGGGCCTTAAAGTGATTCAGGGCCTCGACGGTCCGGTCCACGGTCATGGGGGTAAAGGTAATGATCCGTACATAGCCGATATCCCCTATCATGGCGTATTTGACCGTGGGAACCTCGATGATAGCCCGGGTAATGGCGATGGGGAATTCGAGCTTTTCCCCCCGCCGGATGAGGAGCTTGATCTCTACCCCCGGCTCCCCCCGAAGCCGGGCAAGGACCTCATCCATGGTTAACACGTCCGTATATTCATCGTTGATCTTGATGATGAGATCCCCGGGGTTAATGCCGGCCCGCCAGCCCGGGGTGTCCTCAATGGGGGCCGCCACTTCCACATAGGGCGGTTTGCCCCCGGGCTGCTCCCCGATGGGCTTGGAAATATACAGCCCCAGCCCGCCGAAATTTCCCTGGGTGGTCTCGTTCAGGCCGGCCATCTCCTTCTCCGGAAGAAACGAGGAGTAGGGGTCCCCCAGGGCGTTAAACAAGCCGGACATGGCGCCCTCAAAAAGGACCTCCGGGTCCACTTCCGTAACATAATTCCTCTGAATAAAATCAAAGGCGTTTTGAATGATCGAAATATAACGCCGGCCATCCTCTCCCTGGGCCTCCGCCTTGGGAATCGCCGCAAAAATGAAGATTCCGGAAAGAAAAACCGTGGAAAAGATCCAAAGGAGGGGGACTGAAAATTTTTCCTTGAAGGGGCTGATTGTTTCTCTCATTATTCTATTGTAGATAACTATGGCAATTTGTCAAGTCCGGGATACTCCCGGCACAGGCCGGGGGATACCCGGCTGGCTGGTCCTCCCGGCACGGACCGGCATGGGCCGGCACACGAGATATCTGGGGGGGGGGTCCTGTCAGGGAAATACCCCGGGCGCCCCCTGTTCGCGACGTTGCTCTTGATGCCTACGGCATAACTGGTTTCTCTGCTCAAAAGGGATCGCCCGGGGTATTTCCCTGCCACCCCCCTTCGCCATTTCTGCCCGTGCCGGCCCGTGCCGCTATTTCCGGCGGGTATCCGGCGGCCCTGCCTTTACGGCGTTGAGGCGGGTCCCGCAGCCGGGAGCGGTAGCCTTGGCCGGTTGGAGTGAGGGCAGTACGGTTGCAAGAAGCCTGCCTTGCCCCCCGTACCGCCCCTTCGCCCTGATGCCGTTTCCCATGCGGTGGTCTTTTCCGGGGCTCTCACCCTGCCGCTTTCACCCGCTCAACACGCTCTCGCGTGCCTTATCGGGTGTCCCCTGCTTCTTGCCCCCCGTACCGCCTTCCACCACGCCGGCCACGGCAGCCTCACCCGGCAGCCGTACCCGCCCCCCCACGCCGCAAAGCGGCCGTGGATACCCCTCGCCGGAAAAACCGGCACGGGCCGGCACAGGACAGAATTGCGGAGGGGGGTGTCAGGGGAAAAACATAGGGAGGGGCCACCGGAGGGACCCTATGTTTTTTCCCCTGACAGGACCCCCCGGCAGATCTCTCTTGTGCCGGCCCGTGCCGGGAGGACCAGCCCTCCGGGAGTATCCCCGCCCGCCACGGCAACCGCCCCCCCACGCCGCAAAGCGGCCGTGGATACCCCGCGCCGGCAAAACCGGCACGGGGCGGCATGGGCCGGTGCGGGTCAGAAGCGCGGGGGGGGGGGGGTGGGAACACTGGGGGGGAACCCTGGGGGGCCCCCGTGTGTTCCCAGCCGCCAGGACCCCCCGGTTCATCCCCCCATGCCGGCCCGTGCCGGGAGGATCAGGCAGCGGGGTATCCGGCGGCCTGTGCCGACAGGACCCCCCGGCTTCTTGCCCCCCGTAAAGCCTTCACCACGCCGGCCACGGCAGCCTCATCCGGCAGCCGTACCCGCCCCCACGCGCGAAAGGCAGGCCGGGGATACTCCCGCCGGAAACACCGGCACGGGCCGGCATGGGCCGGCACGGACCAGAATCGCGACGGGGGGTGGCAGGGAAATACCCCGGGCGACCCCTTTTGAGCAGAGGAACCAGTTATGCCGTAGGCATCAAGAGC
>JAITRV010000288.1 GCA_031288215.1 Spirochaetaceae bacterium
GGGGAAGCAGGGGGAGTAGGTTTTTTTCCCAAAATGGAGTATAATGGTATTCATGAAGACGAGACTCTTCCTGTTGATGGTTCCCCTGGCCCTGCTCTGCGGCTCCTGCTCCGCCCGGATTAACGGCGCCCTCCGGCGGGACGGGACCGGAGGCCTCACCCTGCAGGCGGCCCTGGAACCCCGGATGACCGCCCTGATCCGCGCCCTGGCGGCCCTCAACCCGGACGCCGGTTCCCTTCCCGCTGAGGCCCCGCTTATCGACGGAGCCGCCATAAGCCGTTCCCTGTCCGCCGCCCCGGGAGTCGCCGCCGCCGCCCTGGTCAATACCGGCCCCGCGGCCATTGCGGGGCCCGTAACCGTCTCCCGGGTGGACGAACTCCTGGCCCTTTCGGGTACCCAGGGGACCCGGTTTATCGCCTATGAACAGGGCCCCGACGGGGGCCTCCTGACCATCACCATCGACCGGGCCTCGGGCCCTTCCCTGCTGGCCCTTATTTCTCCGGATGTGAAGGATTACCTCTCCGCCCTGCTGGCCCCGGTCTCCACCGGAGAGGCCCTTTCCCGGGCGGAATACCTGGGTCTGGTCGCCGGCATCTACGGCCGGGCCATTGCGGAGGAGATCGCCGCCGCCCGGATTCACCTCTCCATTGAGTTTCCCGGACCCGTCCGCTCCGCCCGGGGGGGCAGCTTTACCGGTTCCCGGGCCCAATTCGAGGTTCCCTTGACGGATCTCCTGGTCCTGGAAAGCCCGCTGGTCTACGAGGTCCGATGGCGTTAAGGCCCGGCCTTCAAAAAACGTTTTTTCTGTCTTTTTTTACCGGAATTGAGTATACTTGATAACACGAGGGCTGCTATTGAAGGAAGGACAGATCGATAAGGGGCGATTGATTTTTATTATCTATACAAAATTATCGATAAATAAATATCGATAATTTGTGTATGTAATCAATATGGATAATTTGTTATCGATATTTTGTATAGATAATGATTATAGATAATAAAGCTCGAATTTGCTTGCCTTATTTTAAGAGTGGGTGTAGAATTGTTGGATAAATAAATAAATATTTTTTATTTCAAGCGAATGAATGGAGGAGGTACTATGGCGACGGCTAATGCAACCTTGAAACGGGATACGGGATCCCGGGGAAGTATTGAATTTCCCCCGGAATTGACATCCTTTATCGACGAATGGAAAGACAAACCGGGGTGCTTGATCATGATCCTGCACAAAACCCAAGAGGTTTATGGGTTCATTTCCCGGGAATCGGCGGAACGGATATCGATGCTCACGGGAATTCCCCTGGCACGGATCTATGGGGTGATAACCTTTTATCATTTCTTTAAGACCACCAAGCCCGGAAAATTCAAGATTTCCGTATGTTTGGGAACCGCCTGCTATCTCAAGGGCGGCCAGGACCTTATCGAAGAGGCCCGGAGCCTCCTCGATCTTGGGGAAGGCGGGGTAACCGAAGACGGGTTATTCTCCATTGATCCGGTCCGCTGTGTGGGGTGCTGCGGTCTTGCCCCGGTTATGACCGTGGGAGCCGAGACCTACGGCAAACTCACCAAGCCCCAGCTTCGGGATATAATTGCTAAGTATCAGAACGGTTAGTGGAATGTATTTTACCCTGAGCGACCTCGTGCTTGATATTACCCAAAACGCGGCTGAATCGGGGGCGTCGTTGGTGGAATTGGACATCCAGGAAACGGATCGGGAGTTCCGTTTTATCATCAAAGATAACGGCCGGGGGATGGACAAGTTTGAGTTGGAACGGGCCATAGACCCCTTCGCAAACGATGGATGGGAAGATTCCCCTAAAAAGGTAGGGCTTGGCATCCCTTTTCTGATTCAGACCGCCCTGCAATCCGGAGGGGGGTATGATTTACACTCGGAAAAGGATAAAGGAACCATCGTTACCGCCTGGTTTGATGTGCATAACGCGGAGACCCCCTCGGCAGGGGACCTTCCGGGAGTGTTCAGGACCATCCTGTTATTCGAGAGTCCCCGGGAAATAATCATTCGGCGGTCCCGCCGGGACGGGGATGGTGAATTGTCTTATACGGTCTGTAAATCGGAACTTGCCGGTGCCTTGGGGGATCTGGAGGATGCCGGTTCCATGATTTTATTGGATCGTTATCTTAAATCATTAGAAGATCAAGAAGAGAGGTAACTTTTATGGCAAAGCTGACTTTGGATGAACTGCGGAAACTCAGGGATTCCGAAAAGCAAACATTTAGGAAGCGGCAAGGCTGTACCCATTACATCCTTACCTGCGGCGGTACCGCGTGTCAGTCCAATAAAGGGGTTGAAATCTATGAGGGCTTGATCGCGGAAGCGGAAAAGCAGGGGGTCAAGGATAAGGTACAGATCGTCAAAACCGGCTGTTTTGGGTTCTGCGAGAAGGGGCCTATTGTCAAAGTCCTTCCGGACAATTCCTTCTATGTGGAAGTGAAGCCCGATGACGCCGCGGAGATCATCTCCGAGCAGGTGATCAAGGGCCATGAGGTGTCCCGGCTCCTGTACCAGGATCCCACCGGCAAAGAGCAGGTCAAGGGATCCGCGGAGGCGAGTATCGGCTTCTACCAGAAACAATTCCGGGTGGTATTGCGGAACTGCGGGGTTATTAACCCCGAAAATATCAAAGAATATATGGCCAACGACGGCTATATCGGCCTTGAACGGGTCCTTTTTGAGTTGAAACCCGAAGAGGTCATTGAGGAACTGAAGAAATCCGGGCTTCGGGGCCGGGGCGGCGCGGGCTTCCCGACCTGGATCAAGTGGGATACCACCCGCAAGGTTCCGGGGGATGTGAAATACGTGGTCTGTAACGCCGACGAGGGAGACCCCGGGGCTTACATGGACCGGTCCACCATTGAAGGGGATCCCCATTCCATCATCGAGGCAATGACCGTCTGCGGCAAGACCATCGGATCCAACCAGGGCTTTGTCTATATCCGGGCGGAATATCCCCTGGCGGTCCACCGTCTGGAGATCGCCCTCGCCCAGGCCAAGGAATACGGCCTTTTGGGTAAGGATATTCTGGGTTCGGGCTTTGATTTTGACATTGAGATCCGCCTCGGGGCGGGGGCCTTTGTCTGCGGTGAAGAGACCGCCCTGCTCAGGTCCCTTGAAGGGATGCGGGGTATGCCGACTCCCAAGCCGCCTTTCCCGGCCTTCCAGGGCCTGTGGGGAAAGCCTACGGTGATCAACAACGTCGAGACCTATGCCAATATCCCGGTGATCCTCACCAAGGGCGGTTCCTATCTTGCGGGAATCGGTACCGAGAAGTCCAAGGGAACCAAGGTATTCGCCCTTACCGGCAAGATCAATAACTCAGGCCTCGTGGAAGTGCCCATGGGAACCACCCTGCGGGAGATCATTTTCGAGATAGGCGGCGGCATTAAGGATAAGAAGAAATTCAAGGGCGTTCAGACCGGCGGCCCCTCGGGGGGCATCCTCACCGAAGCGGCCCTGGACACCCCCATTGATTACGAAAGCCTTACCGCCATGGGTTCCATGATGGGTTCCGGGGG
>JAITRV010000031.1 GCA_031288215.1 Spirochaetaceae bacterium
CCCCCCAATTTTTACGGTAAAGGGGTACATCGTTTTATGGAAAAGATTGCCAGTTTTCAGGTTGATCACCTGCGGCTCAAACCGGGCCTCTATGTTTCCCGGAAGGATCGTTTCGGCCAAACCGTCCTTACCACCTTTGACCTCCGTTTCAAGGAGCCCAATCAGGAACCGGTCATGGATATGCCCGCCCTCCACACCATCGAACACCTGGGGGCCACCTTTCTCCGGTCCCACGGGGAATGGGCGGACCGGACGGTGTACTTCGGCCCCATGGGCTGCCGGACCGGTTTCTACGTTATCCTGGAAGGGGACCGGACTTCCCCGGAGGTCCTGCCCCTGATTGGGGAAATGCTGGACTGGATCATCGCCTTTGAAGGCCCCATCCCCGGGGCGGCGCCGGCGGAATGCGGTAATTGGCAGGAGCAGAACCTGGACATGGCCAAATGGGAAGCCCGGCGCTACGCGGAGATCCTCAAAGCCCCGGGTACGAAGCATCTGAACTATCCCCAATGACGGGGTATGGCCCCGGCCCGCTCACCAGGTTATCTGGGAAAAGGGGGGCGCCCGCTTGAGGACCTCGGCAATCCGCAGGTGCTCCGGGGCGAGGAGGCCGGGGTCCTGTTCCAGGATGGCGAAGGCGTCGGTCCGGGCCTTTTCCAGTTCCGCCGCGTCCCGGACGGGATCGGCGATTCCCAGAGAGAGGTAGCCCGACTGTTCCAGGCCGGTGATCTGCCCCGGCCCCCGGAGCTTCAGGTCCTCCTCGGCGATGACGAAGCCGTCGGAGTGCTCCAGCATCACCCGGAGCCGGATCTTGGCGTCTTCGGTGAGGCCGCTTTTCCGTTTCCCATCCCCAGCCTCCTCCTGCTCCGGGGGCTCCCGGCTCTCCTCCGGCTCCTGCCTCCCGTCGGAGTAGACCAGGAAGCAGTAGGCCTGGTCCGGCCCCCGGCCCACCCGGCCCCGGAGCTGGTGCAGGGCTGAAAGGCCGAAGCGTTCCGCCTGTTCGATGACCATGCAGGTCGCGTTGGGCACGTCCACCCCTACCTCCACCACGCTGGTGGCGGCGAGGATCCTGATGTCCCCCCGGCGGAAGGCCTCCATGGTCTTCCGCTTCTCCTCCTCTTCCAGCCGGGAGTGGATCAGGGCCAGGGGATAGCGGGGAAAGATCCGCTTCCCCAGCCGTTCCGCCATGGAAAGGAGGTCCTTCAGGTCCCCCCGTTCACCGGCCTCGATCAGGGGATAGACAAAATAGGCCTGATGCCCCGCGGCCAGTTCCTTCTCCACAAAATCGTAGACCTTCCCCTCGTTGGATTGCCGGGCCAGGTGGGTCTTCACCGGCTTCCGGCCCGGGGGGAGGTCCCGGATCACCGACACGTCCAGGTCCCCGAAGACCGTGAGGGCCAGGGTCCGGGGAATGGGGGTGGCGCTCATCATCAGGAGGTCCGGCGTCCCCCGGCCCTGCCGGGAGGAGAGGCCCTTGGCCATGATGGCGGAACGCTGGATCACCCCGAAACGGTGCTGTTCATCCACCACCACCAGCCGGAGCTGCCGGTAGACCACGTCGGCGGAAAAGAGGGCGTGGGTGCCCACCATCAGGTCTATCTCCCCCTCCGAGAGGGCCCGGAGCAGGGCCTTCCTCCCCGCGGCCTTGAGGTTCCCCGTGAGGAAGGCGGGCCGCACCCCCAGGGGCTCCAGGAGGGACGCGGCGGTCTCCGCGTGCTGCCGGGCGAGGAGTTCCGTGGGGGCCAGGAGGGCCGCCTGGCCCCCGGCATCCACCGCCTTCAGCGCCGCCAGGAAGGACACCAGGGTTTTCCCGGAGCCCACATCCCCCTGGAGCAGGCGCGCCATAGGCGCCTCCGCCCGCCCCTCCCCCGATCCGGCCATGTCCCGGTTAATTTCGGCGACCGCCTCCAACTGCCCCGCGGTCAGGGAGAAGGGCAGCCGGTCCAGGAGCCGCCGCTGCAAGGGAGAAAAGTCGTCCCCCCGGGGACCGGCCCCCCCCCGGGGACCGGAGCCCCCCGGGGGCCGCCGTTCCAGGACCCGCTTTCCCACCAGGATCTCCAGGTAGAAAAGCTCCTCGTAAATCAGGGTTTTCCGGGCGAGGTCCCGTTCCCCCGGCGAGGCGGGGAAGTGGATGGCCCGGATCGCCTGGGCCTTGGGGAGCAGGCCGTCCCGGGCAGCCACGGCCGGGGGCAGTTCGTCTTCCAGGGGAGGGGCGTACTGGGAGAGGGCCCGGTGGATAAGCCGCCGGAGCAGGGCCTGGGTAAGCCCCCCGCCGAGGGGGTAGACCGGGAGGATGCGGCCGAAAAGGGAACTCCCGCCCCCCGCCTCCGCCCCGGCGCCTTCTACCGCTTCGATCTCAAAGGCGGTGGACTGGAGATCCCCGTATTTATAGGAGAACCGGCCCCAGATCCGGTAGTATTTCCCGACGATGAGCTGCTTTTCCAGGAAGGGGCGGTTGAAGCAGACCAGCACCGCCCGGGCGCTCTGGTCCTCCACGTGGACCTTGAGGGTCCGCATCCTGCCGAAGCCGAACCAGTCATGGGCCAGGACCCGGATCACCGTACAAACCGAGGGGAACCTGTCGTAGTCCCGAAGGGGCACCTCCCGGCTCCGGTCCTCCCAGTCCCGGGGATACCGGCAGAGCAGGGCCGCCACGCTGGATATCCCCGCGTTGGCCAGGGTGCGGACCGCGGCGGGGCCCGCACCCCGGATATGGTCAACCGTTGCGTTAAGCTCCCGGAGAAACATGGATCACAGGGGAAGCCGGAGGAGGAAGGGGAGCAGGATTCTACCCATGGCTAAACCCAGTCCTATTCTGAGGACCAGGAGCAGGAGCAGGGCGCTGATAATCCCGGTGAGGTAATTGACCAGCCGCTTCCGGAAGAGGAACCGGTTGGTCCGGTACAGGATGGGCTGGGAGATAACGTCTATGATCCGCCAGAAGGAATAGTACACGTCCCGGTTGGTCAGATAGGCGATGAGCCTGAGGATCAGGATGACGATGAAGAAGCCCAGGATGAAGGAAAGGGCGGACCATACGGCCGAGAGGATCAGGGCCAGGACCATGCCCACGCTGATCCGGCCGAAGGATGCGACGGTATTGAAGATCTGGTTCAGGACCGACAGAACCGCCAGGGCAGCGATGGGGGAGAGGTCAAAGACGCCGGTCCGCAGGAAGGAAAAGCGGCGGAACCAATCGAGGTAAGGATCGGTGAGGTTCTGCAGGATTTCGTAGGGCCTTCCGTAGCCGGCGCCCCTGAACCAACTGAGGAGGATGCGGACGGTGATGAGGATCATGTAGAAGCCGGTTACTCCTCCCAGGATATTCATGGTTATTCTTATAAGATTGTGCATGACGCCTCCTTGTATTTCATTTCACGCCTATTCAGCCCACACTTCGGCAACCCCGGGATAACGGGTCAGGGCGTCCAGGGAGGGGCGGTCCGCGGCGGCGCTTATCTGGGTGGCGGTCCGGATTACCGTTTCCCCCTCCGTCAGGGGAACATGGATGAACACCGAACAGGGACCGGGGTTGTCGAAGAGGTAGTCCCGCAGGGGATAGAGGGCCGTTTCCCCTCCGGGTATGGCCGAGTCCAGGCGGATATGGACCTCCCGGTAGGCGGCCGGACCATCACCGGCGGCCGTATTACCGCCGGCGGCCGGGCCGGCGGCGGCCTTCAGGTTTTTCTCCGCGGCCCTTCCCCCTTCGGGCCGCCGGGCAGCCGCCTCCCCGTTCTGCCGGGGGCTTTGCGCGAGTTTTTCCAGGTCCGGCAGGCTGCTCACCAGGAGCCCCGGCCGGTCCCGCCGTTGCTCCCCGGAACGGTCGATCCGGCCCCGGACGGCGATCTTTTCATCCGGGCGGAGTTGAGCCTTATAGGACGCCCAGACCTTGGGGAAGAAGACCAGTTCTATCTCGCCCTGGTAATCGAACAGGGTGGCGAACCCCATCTCCTCCCCCTTCTTCGTCATCTGGGCCCGCACCGTCTTGGTGATCCCGATGAGGGTATAGGTCCCGTCGGGGGACTGCTCCGGATGGGCCAGGTCCAGGGTTACCTGCTGTTCCCAGACCTCCCGGTAATCATCCAGGGGATGACCGGAGAAATAGAAGCCCAAGAGATCTTTTTCGATGTTGAGCTGCTCCATCCGGTCCCATTCGGGGAAATCCTTGTACTCAAAATCGGGATATTCCTTTTCCCCCACCTCCTCAAAGAGGCTGGACTGGCCGTATTTTTTATCGTCCTTTTTACTCTGGGCATAGTCCACCGCCTGCTCCAGGTTTCCCACCAGCACCGCCCGGGATATGCCGAAGCCGTCAAAGGCCCCGGTTTGGACGAGGAGTTCCACCACCTTCTTGCCCACGGTCTTGATATTGACCCGGTCCAGGAAGTCCATAAAGTCCCGGTAAGGCCCGCCGTCCGTGCGGCACGCGACGATTTCCTCCGCCGAGGCCGCCCCCAGGCCCTTGATCCCCAAAAAGCCGTAGACG
Organism: Spirochaetaceae bacterium; assembly: GCA_031288215.1. Taxonomy (GTDB): domain Bacteria; phylum Spirochaetota; class Spirochaetia; order Treponematales; family Breznakiellaceae; genus JAIRMO01. The sequence continues at coordinate 4,487 of JAITRV010000031.1, forward strand.
ATCCGGCCGTCAACGACGGTAAAGTAGGGGCCCGACCGGTTAATGTCCGGGGGATCCAGCACGAGGCCCATCTTCCGGGCCTCGTCGATGTACTCGGGGAGCTTATCCACGCTGGTGATCTCGTTGGAGAGGTTCGCCGCCATAAACTCCGCGGGAAAATTGGCCTTGAGATACGCCGTTTGGTAGGCGAGGATCGCGTAAGCCGCGGAATGGCTCTTGTTAAAGCCGTAACCCGCAAAGGGAACCAGGATTTCAAAGATCCGGTCCGCGTCCTCCGCGCTAAAGCCCCGTCCCTGGGCGCCGGCGATGAATTTGGCCTTTTCCTTCTTCATCTCCTCAAGTTTTTTCTTCCCCATGGCCCGCCTGAGTATGTCCGCCTGGCCCAGGCTGTAACCGGCGATGGTTTGGGCCACCTGCATCACCTGTTCCTGGTAGATAATAACCCCGTAGGTCTCCTTAAGGATCCCCTCCAGACAGGGATCCGGGTACTTGATGGCCCGGCGCCCCCATTTGGAATCCACAAACTGGTCGATGTTGTCCATGGGCCCCGGCCGGTACAGGGCGTTCAAGGCGATGAGATCCTCGATGCTGGTGGGCCGGGCCTTCTTCAATACCTTCTGCATCCCCGCGGACTCAAACTGGAACACCCCGGCGCTTTTCCCTTCCCCCAGCATGGCAAAGGCGGCCTGGTCGTCCTCGGGGATTGCGTCGACGCTGAAATTGGCATAGCCCCCCCCCCGCAGCCGGATGAGCTCCTCGCTGTGCCGGATCAGGGTGAGGGTTTTAAGCCCCAAAAAGTCCATTTTCACCAGGCCGCAGTCCTCAATCTGGTCCATGGTGAACTGGCTGGCCACTCCCGCCGTCTTGGGGTCCCAGTAGAGGGGCACGTAGTCGGTGAGGTCGGTCTTACCGATAACGATCCCCGCGGCATGGAGGCTGCTGTTCCGGTTTTTCCCTTCCAGCCGCCGGGCCATGGAAAAGAGTTCCTGGTACTGGGGCTTCTGTTCCAGCGCCCGGAGTTCCGGTTCCGCCTCAAAGGCCTTGTCCAGGGTTATTTTGGGATCCTTGGGGACCAGGTTGGCGATCATCTCCGATTCCCCCAGGGGTATATCCAGGGCCCGGGCCACATCTTTAATCGCCGCCCGGGCCTTGAGGGTTCCAAAGGTGATAATCTGGGCCACCCGGTTTTTGCCGTATTTTTGGGTTACGTAATCAATCACCTCCCCCCGCCGCTCATAACAGAAGTCCACGTCAAAGTCCGGCATGGATATCCGTTCGGGATTGAGGAATCGTTCAAACAGCAGGTGGTATTTGAGGGGATCGATATCGGTAATTCGCAGGGAATAGGCCACAATGGACCCCGCCCCGGAGCCCCGGCCCGGCCCCACGGGGATGTCCTGTTCCTTGGCCCAGTGGATAAAGTCCCAGACAATGAGGAAATAACCGGTAAAACCCATCTTGATGATCACCCCAAGCTCATAGTCGGCCCGTTCCCGGATTTCCCGGGAGGCTCCGGGGTACCGCTGTTCCAGCCCCTTCATGGTAAGCTGCCTGAGGTATTCATCGGCGCTGGCTATTCCCGGGGGAATCTCAAAATCCGGCAGCAGCGGCCCCGGCTGGGGAATTTCGGCATTACACCGCTCCGCTATCCGCAGGGTATTCCTGATGGCCTCGGGGTATTCCGGGAACAGGGCGGCCATTTCCTCCCCGGTTTTAAAATAGAATTCATCGGTCGCGAAACGCATCCGTTTCTCATCGTTCCGCTTCTTCTTGGTGGATACGCAGAGGAGTATGTCCTGAACCGGGGCGTCCTCCCGTTCCAGGTAATGGATGTCGTTGGTGGCCACCAGGGGTATGCCGGTCCGCTGATGAATTTCGACAATCGCCGGGTTCGTTTGTTTCTGCTCCGGCAGCCGGTGATCCTGGAGTTCCAGGAAAAAGTTGCCTTCCCCCAGGACCTCCCGGAACCACCGGGCCCGTTCTTCCGCCGCTTTCATCTGCCCATCCAGAATCAGGCTGGGAATTTCCCCGGCCAGGCACGCCGAAAGCCCGATAAGGCCGGCGGAATACCGCTCCAACAGTTCCTTATCTATCCGGGGCTTATAGTAAAAGCCCTCGGTAAAGGAATACGAAGAAAGTTTTATCAGATTCCGGTATCCCTCCTCACAGGCGGCCAGCAGGACCAGGTGGTAATACTTGTTCTTAACCTCGCCCCCTTTCCGTTCGGTCCGGAGTCCCGGAGCCATATAGAATTCGCTGCCGATAATGGGGTGGATCTTGTTTTTTTCACAGGCCTTCTTGAATTTCAGCACCCCGAAGAGGTTTCCATGGTCGGTGATGGCCAGGTGCTTCATTCCCAGGGAGGCGGCTTTTGCGGCCAGGCTTTCCACCGAGGCGGCGCCGTCCAAAAGAGAATAGTCCGAGTGGACGTGAAGGTGGGCAAATTCTGTCATATAGCAGATAATACCAATAAAGCCCCCTTCGGGCAAGGGCATCCGATACAGGGTATCCCGATGGAGATACGTGAGCGATTTGATCTTGATCGCAATAGACTTGTTATTGATAAAAATGGTATTATAGAAAGGGGTGTTGTGGAGCCGGATCAAGCGTCTGGTTATTTTGTACTTTTTTTAGTATAATAAGACTGTAGAAGATTGGTGGTGTGGATTTCTTAAGGGTATAGAAATCCGGAAGGATGATGGAGAAACAGGAATATCTTGCGCTGGATCATATTAAGAGTCTCCTCAAAGACAGGACGATTCCCCCCTTAGAAGGTGAATTGGCGGAAATTCCTGTATTACGGGAGATCCATGAGGAACTGAAGGAGTTTCGGGAGGTCCTGGCGGCCCTTTCCCGGGGCTCCCTTTCCCCCACAATCACCCAGCGGGGCTTCATCTCCGGGTGTATCAAGGATCTGCAGACCCAGCTCCGCCATTTCGTCCGGCAGGCCCGGAAGGTGGAACAGGGGGATTTTACCCGGAAGGTGCGGTTTATCGGGGAATTTCCCAGTGCCTTTAACCGCATGGTCCGCCGGATGAATGTGACCTTGGAGGAATTGAAGCACAAGGAGGAGGTTCTGACCGCCCTGGCGGACAGCCTCCGTAGCGAGGTGGATCTCCGGAATTCCGCCGTGGAGGCCCTGCGGCAGAGCGAGTCCCAGTTCAAGTACCTGGCCAGCCATGATTCCCTGACCGGGGCCCTGAACCGCCGGTCCTTCATGGACCGGGCGATGATCGAAATAGCCGCCGCCGTGGCCAACCGGGTGTCCTGCGGTATCGTGATGATGGACCTCGATCATTTCAAGCAGTTTAACGATACCTACGGCCACCCGGCGGGGGACGAGGCCCTGCGGCATGTGGTGACGGTGGTTTCCGCCTTTCTGCGGAAAAACGACTTCCTGGGCCGTTACGGGGGGGAGGAATTTGTCTTTTATTTCAGTTATGCGGACCGGACTACCGGTATCGCCATTGCGGAGCGGGTCCGGGAGGCCATCGCCAATACCCCGGTCCAACTCAGGGACGGCGCCGCCTTCATAAGCGCCAGTTTCGGGGTGGCCATGGCCCTGGACGGGGACTACCCCGGGGAGATCAACGATCTGGAGACCTGTATCCATAATGCGGATATCGCCCTTTACCAGGCAAAAAAGGCGGGGAGAAACAGGGTGGTTTGTTATGTTCAAGAAGAGGAGCAGGCGCAGGCATAGCGAGAGAGCCGATTCCTTCAATAATTAAGGCAATTAAGGCGGTATGAGAGAATGAAAACAATTTTAGTAGTGGATGATTCCCGGATCATGCGGAATATCGTGAAGAATACCTTCTCATTGTTGAAGATCCCCTGCCAGTTTCTGGAAGCCTCTAACGGGAAGGAGGCTTTACAACTATTGATGAAACATAAACCGGATCTGATTCTGCTGGATTGGAATATGCCCCAATTATCGGGGATCGATTTTCTTAAAATGGTCCGCGCTACCGAGGAGTATAAGAAACTGCCCATCATCATGGTTACCAGTGAAGCGGCCCGGTACAATGTCATAGAGGCGCTCAAACTCGGCGCCACCGATTATATCATTAAACCGGTAAACGAGAAAAATTTTATTGAAAAGATATCGAAGATTTCACTCTAATGCTGCGATATTATAAGTATATTATAAAGCATATGAGAATGGTAAACGGAGGAGCGTAAACGATGGAAAAGTACATTCAACCTTTCATAGATGTATGCAAAAAGGTCTTTCTCGAATTTGTCGGCTGCGAACTTGCCGCGGAACGGCCCTGTTTTGCCGGTAAAGATACGATCAACGAATGGGATATCTCCTCCATTATCGGACTTACCGGCGAGGCCCGGGGGGCGGTGGTTATTTCCATGAAAAAGGACCTGGCCGTCCGGATCACCGGCATCCTCACCGGGTCTGACCAGCATGTTTCGGACGATGAGGTGGTGGATGCGGTGGGGGAAATCGTCAATATCATCGCGGGGAACGTCAAAAAGGACCTGGAAGAGTCCTTCCGGCTGGTCATAAGCCTGCCCACCATCGTACAGGGTAAGGAGCATACGATCCAATGGCCGAACAGCCAGGCCCGGATCATCTGTATCCCCTTTAAGATATTTGAAAAAGAACAGTTTGTTCTTTCGGTCGCCATTGAAGCGGTTAAGGGATAACAACCTGAAGGATAATAAACCATGCAGGAAAAAACCGATGCGGTTCTAAGGTTCTTCACCAGCGGGAAGTTTGAGAATCCCCGGGATGAGGCGGTCATGGACCAGGTCGTCCGGTACGTCATCTTCAACGTGGCCCTGATGATAGGGGCGGCCTTTCTCATCCTCTTTGGGGTGAGCGTTATCACCGGGGGCAACGCGTCCCGGGGGATCGCGGATCTTTTCATCGGGTTTACCTGTATCCTCAATATTTTCCTCCTGCGGACGAGGATTCCCTTCACCGTCTGCGGCCTGATTCCCCTGGTCCCCTTTGGGTTCCTCTGCGGCGTCCTGATGATAAACGGCGGGGAAGGGGGATTCGCCGGCCTCTGGATATACGCCTATCCCCTGATCGTGGTCTTTATCATGGGCCTGCATATCGGGTCCGTCCTCTCGGGACTGCTCCTGGCGGGGATCATCGCCGCCGCCTTTATCCCCGGCCTGGCGGGTTTTACCTATACCCTTCCCATAGCCTTCAGGATCCTGGCCGTCTATGTGCTGGTCCTGGTCCTGACCTTCGTCTACGAACAGATCCGCGTCATGAAGGACCAGTGGGCCCGGCAGCTTACCGTCGCCTTAAAGTCCGAGCGGGACGAGATCGCCGCCATGAAGGATAACCTCAAGACCGGCATCTTCCTGATGGATCAGGCCCTCCTGATCCAGCCGGCCTACTCCAGGGCCCTGGAGCATGTCCTGGGGATGGACAATCTCCAGGGAAAGAGGTTTACCGATCTGCTCGCATCTTCAATTAAGGCCAAGGAACGGGAAACCCTGGAAGACTACTTCGGCATGATCCTGAACCGGTCCTTTGACGCAAAGATGCTGGAGGATATCAACCCCCTGGTGGAATTTGACTATGTGAACCCCACCGGGGATATAAAAACCCTCCGGGGCAGCTTTGGGGCGGTGGATCGGGGCGGGGGCATCTTCTTTGTCCTGGGGACCCTGGAGGATATTACCACCGAAAAATTGCTCCAGCAGCAGCTCAAGGCTGAGGAGGGGAGAATGGATGAGGAAATGCGGGCACTCTTCCAGGTCATTCAGATCGAACCGGGGGTATTCAGTGATTTTATCGAAGATACGGAATATGAATTTGAACGGATTAACCGGGTGCTTAAAAACAACGAACTGTCCAGCCGGGAGGCCATGGTGGATATTTATCAATCCGTCCACGCGATCAAATCCAATGCCCTCATCCTGGGACTGGACAATTTCAGCGGAAAGCTCCACGAACTGGAATCGGAGATAAAAAATCTCAGGGATAATGAGGGGGTTTCCTTTGAAGATGTCCTGCATATCACCGTGGAACTGGAGAAGATTATGAAGGAAATGGACAAATTCCGGAGGACCGTCCACCGGCTCCAGACCTTCAAAGCCCATGTCGGGGACAGCAGGCGTCAGGACCGCTATGTCCTGGTGGAAACCCTGACCAAGGCCTGTGAAAAAACCTCGGCGGCCCAGAACAAAAAGGCGCGGTTTGTGGTGGAGGAACTGGACGGGAGGGTCCTGGAATACGGCCCCCGCCGGGTGATCAAGGAGGTCCTGACCCAACTGGTCCGGAATGCGGTGAGCCACGGCCTCGAACATCCCGATGAACGGGCCCGACAGGGGAAGGACCCCCAGGGGCTGATCCGGCTTTCGATCACCTACAAGGAAAACCAGATTCACCTGAAACTCACCGATGACGGCCGGGGGCTGGATTTTGAAAAGATCCGCCGCCAGGCCGAAAAGCTGCATCTTTTCCGGAAGGAGGAAGAAGCCCGGGATAAGAACCAACTCCTCAAAATTATTTTTTCACCGGGCTTCAGCACCGCTGAAGAAGTGGATGCCCATGCGGGCCGGGGCATCGGGCTCAACCTGGTTCGGGAACGGATTAAAGAATTGCAGGGTTCTATTAAGCTCCGGAGTGAACCGGGGAAAGGAACAATTTTTCATATCTTTATTCCCCTGGAAATGAAACCGGAGCTTAACAAAGCGTCATGAAAGCAGAGATTTTTACCTTTTGTGATTTTGCCCAGGAAAACGGCGGCAAACTTACCATTGTGGGAACCTTCGATACCATTGTGTCCAAGAATTTTCCCTGTGTCCACCCCCAATTATCGGTGGTTATCCGAATGCGCTTCGATCTGTGGGAATTTGCCAACCACAGCTTCCGCATCGAGACCCGGGATCTCAACGGCGAGATGAGCATGGAGGCGATCTCGGGAAACGTGGATGTCCGGGGGGTGGGAAACGCCACCGCCGTCTCCCACCTGGTCTTTACCATCTCCAACCTCCAGTTCAGAAGCACCGGCGTGGTAACCTTCGTCCTCTACATGGATGACCGGGAGATTACCTCAGTCCCCCTCTATATCAGAAAAGGCTAGATACTCCCGGGGGGCCGGCTGGAAAAAAGGGCGGCCCTCCCTTGCGGGAGAGCCGCTGTGTTGACCGGCTCAATGCCGGTTATTGGGGCTGGCTATGATAAGCTATGTTGCGTCGAAGTCGGAGTCTTTATCTATGGTTGTATCACTGCCGGCCGTTCCAGGTGTAACAACCACATCATCTGGGGTCGTAGCATTATCAACAGTAAAGTCATCAAAGCTACCGCTGATAGATGCCGCCGCCGTTATGGAGTCGGTACCGTCGCCAAACGTTGCATTCTCCACCAGGTAGATCCGTCCGTCATTGTCACCAGTATCACCATCTCCTGTAAGGGTAATACCACCTGTATTAGCCGATCCGATCTCAATGGTACCGGCAGCGGAAGCCCTCAGTTCCCCGCCGGCAGGTATGGTAATGACAGCCATATCAGAACCGTCTTCACCGAGAATTACCTTTCCGGCCCCACCCTTCGTAAGCGTGAAGGTTGCGGCGGTGGTGGATTGTTCTTTCAGTACGATAGTTTGGTCGGTTGTACCTCCTATGGTTAGGCCATCGTCGGCAGTAGTACCACTCGTTCCAATCGTGTCACCGTTAGCAAGAGCGGTAATAGTAACTTCTCCCGTAGCTGTATACGTGCCTGCTCCGAACTCGGTGTTAGGCAGAGACAGCTTGCCGGTGCCTGCCGCCGCAATGGTACCACCGGTGTTTATGACAATAGCGCCGGAAGCTATCGAGAGTATCCCATTAGCGCCGAAAATAGGAAGCGCCGGAAGCGAGCCATCTGTTACCGTAACATTATGGGCATCACTGCCGAGAACTATCGCTCCTCCTGCTGATGTAATAACCGAACCGGCAACAGAGGAGATCACGCTCCCCGATGTCAAGGCAAGATCGCCTGATGCTCCTGTGGTAAGGTTCTTGCCCTTCAGATCAAGGACGCCGCCCTCATCGATGGTGAGCCCTGCCGTGGTCAGATCCAGATTACCGCCCAGGCTTATCTTCTTATCCGCACCGCTCAGTACCGTGCCTACGGGAAGCGTAATCGCCGCCGTATCTGTAACGAACGTTGCCGCAGTGCCGGTACCTAAAGAGATCGTGCCGGCTCCGGCAATAGTGCTAAGACCGCCGGTACCGATTGTGAGGGAACCCTTTTCGAGCGTTACCGCTGTGTATCCGGCGCCGCTGAATAGTGCGCTGCCGCTTCCCTTTGCCTCGGTGATGGTAAGGCTGGTGGTAGCTCCCTTGAAATCAACGCTGCTCGTGGCGGCGCTCAGATCGAGAAGTCCTACCGTTGTTGATGTTGCGCCCCCGGCAAGGGTAAGTTTGCCGGCGCCCGGTTTAACGGTTCCTACGGCTGCGGTACCCGCCAGGGTTACTTCCGCCGCTCCGGCGTTGATCAGGGTCGCGTTGGTAAGGTCGAGGCTGGCACCGGAAAGGGTTGCGCTTGTACCGGTAACATTAACGGTACCGAGAACGATAATGGAATTGTTCTCAGTCCCTGCCGGCGCTCCCCCCGTCGTCGGAATCGTCAGCTCATCGATAATATAGACGAAGTTCCCGGTTGAGACCGTACTGGTGGTAAGCTCCCCCGCACTCGCCTTTTTAACGGCAATCTTCGTAGCGCCGCTAAAGGCAATATCATCCCTCAAATTAACCGTCGCGGCTCCGGTTCCGGCGATATGAGCGGAAAGAACCGTCGCATCCTTGGCGGCTAAATACACGCCGTTACTTTCTGTGAATGTGAACTTACTGCCCGCTCCGAACTTAACCGTAGCTTTCGTTGCGTTAATAGCCGTCACGGCATCATCAACGGGTATATTGACCCCATCCGCAATCGTGATCTTAGCGCTGCCGAGGTCAACAATGGCGAGACCATTAGGATTCACGATTGATGCGCCATCGACAAATACGAATTCCTCTCCTGCCGCGCCCCGTTTCTGTAACTGTTCTACAGCAACAGGATAGTCTACGGGTTCTGACGGATCTCCGCCTCCGCCTCCGCCGCCCCCACCGCCGGGGACCGTTTCACTGCCGGGGGTTCCCCCGGGTTCATCGGTGCCGGCATCCGTGGGGC
>JAITRV010000196.1 GCA_031288215.1 Spirochaetaceae bacterium
AAAATTGAAGTCAACGAGGATGTGTTTTGCCGGCTGGCCGACCCTGAGGGCCGCCAGGCTCCCTGGGGCGGGAAAGCGGCTTTGGAGGAGGCCCTCACCTGCGCCAAGGCGGAACTGGATTCGGACCTGTGGTCCGCGGACCACAGGTCCGAGTCCCCCGAAGGCCGATCCCCGGCGGAACGGACCCTCAAGATAGAGCTGAACGATACCAACCGGCCTGATCTCTGGGCCACCGCGGGCTGCGCCCGGCAACTCCGGCTCCATAGCGGGGGCAGGCGGCCGGAATACCCCTTCTTTTCATACCCCGGCAATTCCCGGCCCGCGGATCATAGTGTCCGGGTGGAGGCCTCCGTGAAGGGCGTGCGGCCCTACCTGGCGGGCTTCATCGCCGCGGGAAAGGCCATCACCGACGCTTCCCTGCGGGACATGATCCAGACCCAGGAAAAGCTGGCCTGGAATTTTGGCCGAAAACGGCGGACCATCTCCATGGGCCTCTACCGGATCGCCGCCATTCAATGGCCCATCATCTACAAAGGGGTGGACCCCGACAGCGTGTCCTTCGTGCCCCTCCAATGGGAGGGCCCCCTCACCCTCCGGGAGATCCTCAAGCAGCACCCCAAGGGCCGGGAATACGCCTTTATCCAGGAGCACGAGCGCCTGCACCCCCTCCTGGTGGACGGGCGGGGGGCGGTCCTCTCTTATCCGCCGATCATCAACTCCGCGGACCTGGGGGCGGTCCAGGTGGGGGATACGGACCTTTTCGTGGAGCTTACCGGCACCGACCAGAGCTCGGTTACCCTGGCGTCCTCCATCATGGCCTGCGACCTGGCGGACCAGGGCTATACCGTCAAGCCCGTGGCGGTGGAGTACGAATACGACACCCCCTTTGGGCGGCGGGTAACCACCCCCTACTACTTCCAGGAGCCGGTCTTCTGCTCCCTGGCGCGGGTGGAGAAGTTCCTGGGGGAAAAGCTCGACGCCGATACCTGCATCGCCGCCCTGGAACGGATGGGCTGCCGGGCGGAAAAGGCCCTGGACGCCGAACGGGGATCACCGGCCGGAGGGGTTTCAACCCCCCAGGAGGGCGTCCGGGTCTGGCCCCCGGAATACCGGAACGACTTTCTCCACGCCGCGGATGTGGTGGAGGATGTGATGATAGGCCGGGGGCTTGGGTCCTTCAAGCCCGAGCGTCCCCGGGATTTTACGGTGGGCCGCCTCACCCCCATCACGCTTTTCAGCCGCAAGGTCAAGGAGATTCTGGTGGGCCTGGGCTATCAGGAGATGATCTACAACTACCTGGGGTCCCGGAAGGACCTGGTGGAAAATATGCGGGGCCGGGGGGACCGGATCATCCGGATCGCCAATCCCATGACGGAAAACTACGGCTATGTCCGGGACAGCGTGCTGGCCTCCCTGCTTGCCAGCGAATCCGTTTCGGGCCATTCGGTTTACCCCCACCGGATCTTCGAGATCGGCAAGGCCGCCTACCGTAACGCGGCGGAGAATGACGGCGCCAGTACCCGGCAATTTGCGGGCTTCCTCCATGCGGACAAGGAGGCGAACTTCAACACCCTGGCGGGGCAGATTCAAACGCTCTTCTATTATATGAACCGGGAATACGAGGCCGATGAGGACGCCGGGAGTTTCACCGGCCATGAGGGGGAAGGGGATCCCCGGTTCATCCCCGGCCGGGCCGCGGCGATCCGTTACCGGGGCCGGGCCGTGGGGGTTTACGGGGAACTTCACCCGGAGGTGCTGGAAAACTGGGGCATCACCGTTCCCTGCACCGCCGCAGAGATCGACCTCGACTCCCTGCTTTAAGGGGGCGCTGCCCCCACACCCCCGCCGGGGGGCCCGGGCCCTCCGGACCCCCCGTTCTAACGGGAGAGCGGCGATGCTCATGAATGATATAGGTTTTTAGATGGTTTTTTTATCAAGAAGATTTGGTCCCCTGCGGTTCTACCGGGAGACCCTGAACATCGCCCTGCCGGTGATGCTGCAACAGCTTATCATGAGTATGGTATCCCTCATCGACAACTTCATGGTCGCCGGCCTCGGGGATACCAGCATGGCGGCGGTCAATGTGGCGAACCAGATCAACTTTATCTTTATCATGGCGACCACCGCGATCTGCAGCGCCGGGGGCATCTATCTGGCCCAGTTCAAGGGGGCCGGCGACGACGCCGGGATGCGCCACGCCTACCGGTTCAAGGCGATCTTCGCCCTGGGCCTGGCCGCGGTTTTTTTCGTTTTCTACTGGACCATCCCCAGGTCCCTCATCGCCATGATGACCATGGGAAACGCCGCCCAGGATGAGATCGTGGCCATTGGGGGAGGCTATATCCGGCTGAGCGCTTTTACCCTGATCCCCATGGCGGTCTCCATGGCCATCGGCAGTTCTTTCCGGGAGATCGGGCGGCCCCGGATTCCCCTCGTCTTTTCCGCCGCCGCCACGCTGGTCAACACCGCCGGCAACTGGCTCCTCATCTACGGCAACCTGGGCGCCCCCCGGCTTGAGGTCGCCGGGGCCGCCATCGCCACCATCTTCGCCCGGCTTTTCGAACTCGGCCTTTTCCTGTGGTACGCCGGAAAGAACCGTACCCCCTTCTTTGTGGGTTTCCGCAAGATATTCCGGGTGGATAGGAAGCTCATCCGCACCATCCTGGCAAAATCGGCGATGATCTTCCTCTCCGAAGCATCCTGGATCAGTTCCGAAACCATCATGACCGCCCTCTACAACGGCCGGGGAGGCGCGGAGGTGGTGGCGGGGATGGCCGCGGGCTTTACCATCGCCAATATCTTCTTCCTCCTCTTCGGGGGAATCTGGACCACCGCCGCGGTGGTGGTGGGCGGGAGCCTCGGGGCGGGAAAACTGGCGGAGGCCCGGACGCGGGCGGAATGGCTCAAGTCCGGCGCGGTGGTGATGGGGATCTTCACCGCCTTTATCGGCGCGGGCCTCTCGACGGTGCTCATCCCCCTGGTGTTCACCAAGCTCACCGGTTCCGCCCGGCACATCAGCCTTTCCCTGGTGTACGTGATCCTCATCTACCTGCCCCTCTGGTGCCTGCTCAACGCCCAGTTCGCCATATCCCGGGCCGGGGGGGACGCCGCCATGGGAATGTACGCCGATGTCTCGGTGAACAGCCTCCTCTTTATCCCCGGCGCCTTCATCCTGGCCCTGTGCACCTCCCTGGACCCGGTGGTGATGTTCGCCCTCCTGAAAACCACCGACGCGGCGAAATACCTGGTGGCCCGGTACTTCTACAAGAAGGAACGGTGGGTGCGGAACCTCGCCGCCGCCCGCCTCGTCGATTGACGGGATCCGGCTACATCGAACCTTTGGTTCGCAATCCCCAATTTTTTTGCGTTTTTTTCAAATT
>JAITRV010000271.1 GCA_031288215.1 Spirochaetaceae bacterium
TACGACATTATCCGTCAAAGCACCCACGATGCTCAGAAGTCCAAGGAAGCCATAATCGGCCTGACAACGCTGATAGGTCTCTGTGATACCACCGTGAGCGACATACATGCCGCCCTCATTCTCCCCCTCAATGACTTTGAGGATGCGGTAATCGCCGCCATCGCCAAACGGGAAAAGGCCGATTACATTGTTACCCGAAATGAAGCGGACTTTACGGGTTCCCCGGTTCCGGCTGTCAGCCCGGCAAACTTTCTTGAGCACTGCAAGGAGGAAGGATAAAAATGGATAACGTGACCTTTGAAAAATGGGATCCTGCCGACAACAAGTCCGTGTGAGCGGACCATAGGTCCGACGGCGGACCACAGGTCCGATTCTTCTTCTCTTTTTTCGGACTAAACGCCGATACCTGCCCCGGATCATCCGGGGCTTGAATAATTCCTTCCTTTATGATAGGATGAATTCAGAAATCGAGCATTTCCATTGAAGGGGTATGAAGCAGCAAATTGTTTACCGATTTTGCTTCGATGTACGTTTTTGGGGCGGCGTCAAGAGAGCCGGAGAAGGGCGAGAGTGGTGAAACTGGTAGACACGCCAGACTTAGGATCTGGTGCCTGAGGCATAAGGGTTCAAGTCCCTTCTCTCGCAGGGTCTTATGACAGAAATGGCGGCGGCGGGTCCGGGGCTTGAACGGGCCCTCCGCCGGGCGGATCGATGCGGCCGGGGAAAGGTCCCCCCTTTCGGATATTTCAGAGAACAAGAGGAAAACGGTGGCCATAACGAAAGAAATAAGCCGGCTGGAACATTCCAGGATTAAACTAACCGTAACCGTGGATAGGGAAGAGGTCCGCGCCCGGTATGACGAGACGGTCTCGGGGTACCGTAAAACCCTTCAAATCCCGGGTTTCCGCAAGGGAAAGGTCCCCACGGATGTGCTGGAGCGGAAGCTGGGGGACACCCTCAAGGGGGAAGTCCTGGGCAAAATCATCGAAAGTTCTTTGACCGGCATCATGGAGGACGAGGGTTTCCCCAAGGAAAACCATCCCCTCCCGTACTCCACCCCGGAACTGGAAGGGGAACCCTCCCTGGACCTGGCCTCGGATCTCAGCTTCTCGGTGGTCTACGATGCGATGCCCCCCGTAACCCTGGGCGCCTGGAAGGGCTTGGAGGCGGAAATTCCCGAGGCGGCCCTCACCGACGAGGATATAAACCGGGAATTGGAGGCCATCCGGGAACGGAACGCCATCGTCCTGGATAAGGATGATGATGCGCCGGCGGAAAAGGGAGATGTGGTTACCGTGAACTATGCGGAAATCTCCGATTCCGGGGAACTTATCGAGGGAAGCGCCCGGGAGGATTTTGTGTTCACCCTGGGGTCGGGGCATAATATCTTCCATTTTGACGATGAAGTCCTGGGCATGAAGAAGGGGGAGACCCGGGATATTGAAAAATCCTACCCCGACGGCTTCGAGGACCCGGCGCTGGCGGGAAAGACCAAGAAAATCCGGGTAAGCCTTACGGCGCTGAAGGAGAAAAATCTCCCCGAGTTGGACGACGATCTCGCCCAGGATGTGGATGAGAAGTTTGAAACCCTGGAGGACCTCAAGCAGAGCCTCCGGGACCGGATGACCCGGGCCCTGGAAAACCAGATTCGGGTACTGAAGGTGAACCGGATTCTGGAAAAAATCATGGAAACCACCCCCCTGGAGATCCCCGAATCGATGATCCGGGTGGAGCTTGATTCCCGGTGGCGGAATTTTGCCCGCCAGTATCATACCACCGTGGAGCAGATGGATGCGATCATGGCCGTTTCCGGCGGGACGGAAGGCATCAAGGAGCAGTGGCGGCCCGATGTGATCCGGGCCCTCCACAGCCGGCTCATCGTGGACGCCCTGATCAGGGAACTGGGCTTTGACGCCTCCGAGGAGGAGCTTGAGGCGGAATACGGGAAGATCGCGGAGTCCGGCAATTTACCCCTGGAAGACGTTAAAAAATACTATAGCGAAGACACCGCACAGACATACCTCAAGGAGGATATTAAGGAGCAGAAGGTTTTCGATCTTCTCATTGCGGAAAACAAATTTATTTCCGGGCCCGCGAGGAATTATCTGGACCTGATGGAAAATAATGGTTAAAATATATATATATGAAAGAATATATGAATAGTCTTGTTCCGATTGTGGTCGAGCAAACCGGAATGGGGGAACGATCCTACGACATATACTCCCGGCTCCTCAAGGACAGGATCATCTTTCTTGACGGAGAAATCAATGACCTGACGGCGGACCTGGTGGTAGCCCAGCTCCTCTTCCTGGACGGCCAGGATACGGAGAAGGACATTAACCTCTACGTCAATTCCCCGGGGGGCGCGGTTACCGCGGGCCTGGCGATCTACGATACCATGCAGTACGTCAAGGCCGATGTGCAGACTATTTGTCTGGGTCAGGCGGCCAGCATGGGGGCCCTGATCCTCACCGCCGGGGCGCGGGGGAAACGCTTCGCCCTCCCCTCGTCCCGGGTGCTTATCCATCAGCCCTGGGGGGGCGCCCAGGGCCAGGCCGCGGATATTGGGATCCAGGCCAAGGAAATTGTACGGCTTAAAAAACTCACGATTGATTATTTTGCCCTGCATACGGGTAAAGAAAAAGCCCAGGTCGCCGAAGATATGGAAAGGGATTTTTTTATGTCCGCCGATGACGCGGTCAGCTACGGCTTGGTAGATCGGGTATTAACGAGGGAAAAACATGGCACGGCTTCGTAACGGTTCCGGGGGATTCGAGCGCTCCTGCTCCTTTTGCGGGAAAAGCGCCGACATGGCCAGGCGGCTTATCGCCGGGCCCAATGATGTTTTTATCTGCGACGAGTGCGTAGAGGTGTGCCGTAAGATCCTCTCCGAGGAAGATCACGACCTTTCCACCCAGTTTACCGGGGATATTCCGACCCCCAAGGAAATAAAAACCTACCTGGACCTCTTCATCATCGGCCAGGATAACGCCAAAAAAGCCCTCTCCGTGGCGGTGTATAACCACTACAAGCGGATCGCCAACCCCGCCAAGGACCCGGATGATGTGGAGATCGAAAAATCCAACGTCCTGCTGATAGGCCCCACGGGAACGGGGAAGACCCTCCTGGCGAAAACCCTTGCCAAGAAGCTCAAGGTGCCCTTCGCCATCGTGGACGCCACCACCCTCACCGAGGCGGGCTATGTGGGGGAGGATGTGGAGAATATCCTCCTCAAGCTGATCCAAAACGCCGGGGGCAACATTGCCGCGGCGGAACGGGGGATCGTGTATATCGACGAGATCGACAAGATAGCCCGGAAGGGGGAAAACGTTTCCATCACCCGGGACGTTTCCGGCGAGGGGGTGCAGCAGGCCCTCCTCAAGATCATCGAGGGCACGGTGGCTTCGGTCCCCCCCCAGGGAGGGCGCAAGCATCCCAACCAGGAGATGATCCGCATCGACACCACGGACATCCTCTTTATCTGCGGCGGGGCCTTTGTGGGGCTGGATAAATTTATCGAACAGCGGGTGGTTCAGCACCCCATGGGGTTCGGGACGGATGTCAAGATACGATCCGAGCGGAACCTCAAGGAACTCTACGATTCCCTCCACCCCGACGATCTTATCCATTTTGGGATGATCCCCGAATTTATCGGCCGGCTTCCCATTACGGTAAGCCTGGAGGAACTTAAAAAAGAAGACCTCCGGCGGATCATCACCGAACCCCGGAATGCCATTGTAAAACAATACCAAGCATCCCTGGCCATAGACGACGTAAAACTCGAATTTACCGAAGGGGCCATCAACGCCATCGCCGATACGGCGATCAAACAAAAAACCGGCGCCCGGGGCCTACGGGCCATTGTTGAGCGGCTTATGACGGATATTATGTTTGAAATTCCCTCCATGGAAGGGGGGAAACGGGTGGTAATTACCCAAGACGTAGTAGAAAAATCGGATCCCCCGGAAATTCACCCGCTTCAAAAAAGCGCATGAAGCTGCTTTCGGGCCTGAAAAACCGTAATCCGCCGGAAGAATTTCCCCTGCTCCCCCTGCGGGAGTTGGT
>JAITRV010000294.1 GCA_031288215.1 Spirochaetaceae bacterium
ACATCCAGCCCAACGTAGTATACTTCCTTCATACTCGGTGCCTCCTGTGTTATATGCGGTAATCCTACCAAGTAGGCAAACCCGCGGTCTCTATCACGGGAGGCACTTCATATTGTCTAACTGCTCCCTCCTAACTGCTCCCTAACTGCTCCCTCCACCCCAGCCCTGACCCGGCTTCTTGCCCCCGTCCCGCCTCCACCCCCGCCGGCCCCGGCAGCCTCACCCGCCCCCACGCGGCAAAGGCAGGTCGGGGGATACCCCGCCGGAAAAGCCCGGCACGGGCCGGCACGGACAGAATCGCGGAGGGGGGTGGCGGTGGGAACACATGGGGGGGACCACCGGGGGGCCCCGTGTGTTCCCAGCCGCCAGGACCCCCCGGCAGATATCTCTTGTGCCGGCCCATGCCGGCCCGTGCCGGGAGGACCAGTCAGCGGGGACTATCCCCCGGCCTATGCCGGGAGTATCCCCTCGGCCTGCAGATCGACTTCCCCGGTATAGCCGCCGGAGAAGATGAGCAGCCGCCTATCCTCCGGCCGGTATTCGGCCCGGACCACCCCCGAAGCGGCGGCGCTTTGAAGCCGGATCAGGGGCTTTTCCCCCAGGCACTCCGGGGGGGCGTAGATTTCCGTGGGGGCTTCTCCTCCGTCTGCCCTGAAGCGGTAGCTGAGGAGGCGGCGCTTCCGGTCCCAGTTCAGGGCCAGGGGGACGCCGGCGGTGGCCAGGGGATAGGGCCGCAGCCAGCCCGCCGCGGCCCGGCCCTCCCCGTTGCAGAATATGGAAAAGTCCTCGCCGTTCCAGCCGTCCCCCCGCTCATGGGTGTTATCGGCGGTGTAGTTCCAGATGGTGGAATGGAGCAGGTGGGCGTCTATGGCGTCATAGTATAGGGCCAGGGCCTCCTCGTGGAGCCGGTAATCGCCGGTCCTGAAAGCCCGCTTCCCGTTCATGTCGAAGGGCAGGCCGAATTCCCCCAGCAGGGCGGGGATATCCCCCATGCGATCCCGGGTCCAGGCGGCGCCCTTGCCAATCTGCTCCCGGAAGTAGGCGGCGATCCGCTTGCGCCCCAGGAGGGGCTTTCCCGTATCGGATCGCAGGGAAAACCAGGACCGGAAGGACTTCATGTAAAGGATGAAGCCGTCGTACCAGTGGAAGGCGTTGACCACGCCGGAAGGGTCCTCCCCGGTCCAATGGGGGTGGTCCCCCTGGGGGATGCCCTCGATAAAGATCATGGTCCCGGGCCGGACCTCCCGGATCTGGGAGGTAAAGCGGCGCATGAAGGGCTTGAGGAAATCGTCCACAAAGCGCACCGGCTTTCCCTGGCAGGAACTGAAGTGGTCCCGCCGGAGGAGCCGGACTTCCCCGCCCTCGTCGGTCCAGACCCCCGCCTGTTTCCAGGGGCAGACGAAGCCTTCTTTGAAGAGGGACAGCCCCTGGGGGTTGAGGAGCCTCCGGCCGGAGCGCATCCCCGGAAGGCGGGTACTATAGAACGGCACGGAAACCCGGTGCCCTGAAGCGGCGGCCATGGCCGCGAAGGGGCTGGGCATGGGGCCGGCGGCCAGGGGGTAGTTCTCCAGGCCCTCGAGGTCCCGGTAGCCGATGAAACCCGGGTGGGGCTCGTTCATGGAGCCCCAGCCCACGATGGCCTTGCAGTTCTTCAGCCGCCGGTATGCGTGCCGCATTGCGGCGATGTACCGCCCTTGGAGCCATTCCTGGACCGGCTCCCCCTCCACGGTCAGGCCCGGGGCGTAGGTATTTCCCCCGAAGAAGAGGGTGAACATGGTGGCCGCGGCGTAGCGGTTGTAGTTGGTGGGCCATATCATCCGGGGGGGATAGGGGTCCCGGTTAAAGCGGCGGTGGTTTTGCTCCGTCACGGCGGCCCCCACGGCGTCCAGCTTTTCCAGGTCAAAGCCCAGCATTTCCAGGGTCCAGGCGGGGGCGCCGTCCCCGCCGGTCCACCGGCTCCAGACATCCTGGTGGGGGTCGATAAAGACGGCGATGCCCTTTTTTTCGGCGGCCAGGAGGATTTTCCGGAGATAGGCCAGGTAGGCCTCATCGTAGATTCCCGGCCCCTCGTGTTCCAGGGCTTCCCAGGTGAGGATCAGCCGGATAAAGGTAAAGCCCCAGCAACGCAGCCGTTCGAAATGGTCCTCCGCCGCTTCCTCCGGGAAGGGCCGCCCCACGAAGGACAGGTCCCGGGTTGCCGCCAGGGAGTCGGGCCGCCGGGTTTCCCCCGGGGGGCTCAGGGGGTATTTGGAACTTCCCCCGAGGTTACAGCCCCGGAGCAGGAGGGTCCGGCCCTCCTCGTCAACAATACGGTTTCCTTCGATCTTCATCTATCCGCTCCCATGCATCAATCCTTACCATATAATATCAATAATATCGCCCGCTTATCAGCCTTGATAACGAAGGGTAAAAAACAAAATTTAAAAAAATAATACTCAAATCATGTTTACTCTACCAAATATTATGATAAAATGATACAATGTTTGTAATAATATTCTTAATATATATATAGAAATATTTATTAAGGATTATCACCAAGAAATATTCCGGGATAATCAATCCGGAAATGGGAAGGACCTATGAAACGTTTTTTCTGTATTGCCCTATTTGCCGTAATTGTGGTTTTCCAGGGGGCAGCCCAGGATGTTGAGACTTATACCGCCCTTTACGACGGGACTGAAAGCATCATCGATCGGCTCGCCCTTTTGAAAGAGGTTTCGGCGGCGCAGCTCTCCGATGCGGATGAATTTTTTGCCAATGCCCTCAGACGGCTCCTCACGGAATATCCCACGGTTCACAGCCTCCAAAACAAGGAGGCCGCGGACTCGATGGCCCGGCTCCTGGCGGAGGAATTGGGGACCAGAAAGTATCTGGCCGCGGGACAGAACCTTTGGAGGGTCGTGGAGGTCTTTCCCAATGCCGTGGTAAAGGCGGACGCCCTCATCGCGCTGGGCAAGATGGAGGCGGTGGACCTTTTCCCCCAGGTGGTGCAGATTCTCCAGGACATGAACGCCCATCCTACCCCGGACCGGCAGGAGGGGGAACGGATCGCCTTTGGGGCGATTCTTGCCCTGGAAAACTACGGCAAGATCGAGGGGTATCTGCCGGTATACTTTGCCTCCACCGCATGGTATTCGGATCGGGTGAGGAACCAGGCGGAGGCTTCCATGGAGGTTCTTGCGGAGGATCCCACGGAACAGTTTATCGCGGTTATCCGGGGCAGTTCTTATTCCTATGAAGCGAAATACCGGGCCCTCTACGATGCGGATGCCAACGCCCGGATATCCTCCCCGTCAAAGGCGCAGGCTGCCGTGGCGGCTCTGGACGAAGGCTGGAGGGCGGCCACCAGGGAACCCCGCTACCGGACGGTGCTGACCAGTATGCGGAAGCTGGCGATTGGCATGATCAACCGCTACCGCCCCGAGGATGCCGCGGCATACCCCCTTCTGGAGCGTTCTTACCGTTACGGGACGGATACCCAGGAAAAGCTTGACGCGATAGCGGCCCTGGCATCCCTGGGTACCGATGATGCGGTACAGCGGCTTTCCAACTTCATCATGGTCATCAACGGCAGGTTGCAGGCAAAGGTGATAAACGCCGATGATCAGCAGATGATCCGGGCCTTGATTTCCGCTGTGGGCAATTCCGGCAATTCCCTGGGGAGGCTGGCGTTACAAACGGTAAGCGCCCTTAACTGGACCAACCCGATTAAGGCCCTGGCTAACGAGGCGCTGGAAAAACTCAGATAGGGCCCTGCCGGCGGGCGGACGTACCGCCGCCGCGTCTGTTATTCGGCGAGGATCCTGAGGATTTCTTCCGGGGTCTCCGCCCGAATAATTTCGTTCCGTTTCTCGGAACTCTTAAAAAGAAGGCTAATCTCCGCCAGAAATTGAAGATGGGGCCCGGTTTTCTCCAGGGGGGAGAGGGTCATAATAAAAATCCGGCACGGCTCCCTATCCAGAGAATCAAAGTCCACCGGGTTGTCGGAAACGCCGATACAGGCGACCAGGTCGCCGATGGATGCGCTTTTCCCGTGGGGGATGGCAATACCGTGTTTCATGCCGGTGGACATCTTCTGTTCCCGTTCCATGACCGCCGCAAAAGCTTCGGCCCGATTTTTTATCTTCCCCGCCCCTACCAGAACATCCAACAATTCGTTGATAATTTCTTCTTTTTTTGTCCCTTTGAGATGAAGAACGATAGTATCTTTTGTAAGCACTGTCTTAAGATTCATATATTCAAGTGTAAGGTCGAATATGCTAAAAGTCAAGGATTTTGGAATTTTTTACGGATGAAAGCAGGATAAACAGGAAAAATGAGCGCCCGGCGCTGCTCCGGGGAGGCGCATCCCCCTTACACATCCCGAGGCCGGCTGTCCAAAACCCGCGTGGCTTTGCCTTCTGAGACGGGGAGGCTGCCCGGCTCCAGGAGTTCCACCCGGGCGTTGATGGTGATGGCGGCCTGGAGGGTCTTGCGGATCCGCTCCCGGAGGGCGTTGAGGGGCCGGGTGTCGTCCATGAAGATAGTGGGCCCCACTTCGATCTTTATCGTCAGCCGGTCCAGGACCCCTTCCTTTTCCACCACGATGAGATAGTTGTTGCCCACCTCCTTGACGGCCATGATCACCTCTTCGATCTGGCTGGGGAAAAGATTGACCCCGTTGATGATCAGCATATCGTCGGTACGGCCGGTGATACGCCGGAGCCGGCGGTGGGTGCGGCCGCAGGGGCAGGGCTCGGTGTAGAAAGCGCTGAGATCCCGGGTGCGGTAGCGGAGCAGGGGCATGGCCTCCCGGCAGAGGATGGTCAGGACCAGTTCCCCGACTTCCCCGTCCCGTACCGGCTCCAGGGTTTCGGGGTGTACGATTTCGGCGATATAGCCGTCCTCCCAGATGTGGAGGCCGTTTTTGGCCTGGCATTCGAAGGCCACCCCGGGGCCGTTCATCTCCGACAGGCCGTAGGAATTGTACACGTCGATCCGCAGGAGTTCCTCGATCCGCCGGCGGGTATCCTCCGAATAGGGCTCCGCCCCGGCAAAGGCCCGCTTGAGCCGGATGCTCTCCCGGTTTACCCCTTCTTCCCGCATCTTGGCTTCCACGTGGAGGAGGAAACTCGGGGTGGCGTGAACCACCGTGGTACCGAAGTCCTGCATGAACTTGAACTGGCGGGTGGTGTTTCCCGACCCCGAGGGGATCACCAGCATCCCCACCTCTTCCCCGCCGGCATGGAAGCCGAGGCCCCCGGTAAAGAGGCCGTAGGTGATCATGTTCTGGAAAACATCGGTTTTATTGCACCCGGTGGAATAAATCGAGCGGGCTACAAAGCCGGTCCAGCGCCGGATGTCCTCCCGGTTGAAGTAGATCGTGGTAGGGGTGCCGGTGGTGCCGCTGGAGGCATGGAGGCGGATCACCTCCTCCAGGGGGATGCAGAGCATCCCGTAGGGGAAACTCGCCCGCAAGTCGTGTTTGGTGGTGAAGGGGAGCCGTTTCAGATCGGCGAGGCTGCGGATATCCGCTTCTCCCCGGATTCCCGCCTCCAGGAGCCGGGGGCGGTAGAATTCCGTCCGGGAGGCGTTGGAGACCATCCGTTTAAGCTGCCGCAGTTGGTGGGCTTCCAGTTCCGGCCTGCTCAGGGTTTCCATTTCCGGGTGCCAGTACTGATAGGAGGGGGCCATTCAGGATGCCTCCCGGGAAGACGCGGCCTGACGGCCCAGGGCAAAGGCCCGCCGGTTGGCCTCCGCCGCGGCGGCGCCCTTGGCGGTAAAGAGGGCGGTGATGGTGTTCTCCAGGGTCTCCACGGGAATGGGGAGGAAGGGGGAGGCGGCCCCCACCATGACTACGTTCACCGCCCGGGCGAGGCCCGCTTCTTTGGCCAGGGCTGCGGCGTCCACGATCCGGTGCAGGGGAAAGCCCCTGATGGTTTTGAGGATCCCCGGCAGATCCGGGTAATTGCCGATATTCACCACCGGTTCCGCCGCGGTAACCAGGGCCCCTTCCGGGGAAAGCCAGGACGCATAGCGGAGGCTTTCCAGCACTTCCATGGAGATGATGAGTTCCGCCGCGCCCTGGGGGATCAGGTCCGAGAAAATGGCGTCGTCGGAGAGCCGCAGGTGCGCCTGCACCGCCCCTCCCCGCTGGGCCATACCGTGGACCTCGGACTGGCGCACCGAGAGCCCCTCCTGTACCGCCGCCCGGGCAATGATCGCCGCCACCGAGAGGACCCCCTGGCCCCCAACCCCCGCAAGGATGATGTCTTTCTTCACGTCCGCCTCCTGTTTTGCCACTGTACCCCTTTTGCGCTTTTTTTGCAAGGGTACGGTGAAAAAGGCCGGGACAGGAGCGCCTGCTTTTTCTGAGCTTGAACTTCCGCCCCCTTTCCATTATCTTTCATGGGTGAGGGTGTTCAAAAACCGGTGGTTTTCCCGCTTTGCCGCCCGGGAAGGTATAGAGGACTGCGAACTCAAGGGTATGGCCGGGGTTTTGGATGCGGGACAGGGCGGAACCAATAAAAGATGGGGATTTTATTGAGGTGGGGGATAGGTATGAAAAAAAAGTATCAAAGTGAACAGTTGATGGTTATTCACGACATGGCGAAGTCTTTATACAAGATTGGCGCCATAGACGACGCAAAAATGCGGGAATTTGATACCGATTGCCTCGTTTCCACCCCCGGAACCGCCGGCGAAGCGGCAACAGCCTCCGAACCGGCTCATTCCGCCGCCACCCCGGCAGGTGCGGAGCACCTTTCAAGTGCGTAGGGCCTGTCTATGCCTCGCGCCTTTCAGTGCCTGGCCCCGTTTTTCAGGTCATGGAGGGAGTCGAAGGGCAAAAGTTCCCCCAAGGTGGTGTCCACCCGCTCCGGGCCGCTGCCGCCGAAACGGACCGGGCTTTCGCTTCCCATGAATTCGCTCAGTACCTGGCGGCAGGCCCCGCAGGGCCCCACCGGTACCGGGGAATCCACCGTGGCAATGGCCAGGGCAATAAAGGACCGGAGGCCCCGGCTGACCCCCTGGAAGACCGCGTTCCGTTCGGCGCAGACGGTGAGGCCGAAGGATCGGTTTTCAACGTTACAGCCCCTCACAACCTGGCCGTCCTCCGCCAGCAGGGCCGCGCCCACCCGGAACCGGGAATAGGGGGCATAGGCGGCCTCGGCGGCTTTCCGGGCCTCCGCGAAGAGTTCGTCCATAGAAAAGCCTGGGGATAGTTCATCCATATCTAAAAGTCCTCCTGGGTATCCGTATTGGAATCCGTATGGGGATCCGTATGGGGATCCGTATATTGACAGCTTACGATTACTATACTATAAATATACAAATATGAAGAGGTCCCTGTGGAAAAAAAGCATAAAAAATATGGGGTTATTACCGTTGGCTTGATCTTCGTTTTGTATCTTTTTATTGCCATTCCGCCTATTCCGGTGGAAACTATTCTGACTGCTCAGTGGATTAGTTCCCTGGAATCCCATTATCCCGATCCGGAGGGGGATTTTTTCCTTCCCTTTGAACTGGGGGGCCGTTTCGGCTATGTGGACCCCTCGGGACGCTTTACCATCAACCGGGAGAAGGAAGGGAATATATCCCTGTCGAAGGATAGGTGGGCGGAATACGGAAACCAGCCCGAAACCATCGAAGTTCGGGACTCCCAAAACAGGCGCCTTTTCACCATCGAACAGGGGGGGGGGTATCCCCTGTTTCTTGACGGGGAGACCTACCTTATAAACAGCGAACAGACCGCCCTTTCTCAGGTGGATGAGGAGGGGAACATCCGCTGGACCCATGATTTTGCCACGCCGCTCACCGCCATAGACGCGGCCCAGGGGATGGTCTTAACCGGCGCCCTGGACGGTACGGTGGAACTCCTGGACGGGGAGGGCCGGCTGGTTTTTCCCCCCTTTGAGCCGGGGGGGTCCCGGTACTCGGTGATCCTGGGCTGCCGTATATCCCGGGACGGTACCAAACTGGCCGTTGTCTCCGGCCTGGATCCCCAGCGCTTCCTCCTGCTGGAACGTTCCGGGGATGCGTATAATCCCATATACCACGAATTCCTCACCGGGGGATTCCGGCGGGAGGTACACCTGGCCTTTATCGACGATGACCGCCGGGTCGTGTTTGAGCGGGAGGGGGGCCTGGGGATTTACACCATCTCCACCCGGAACAGCCTCTATCTCCCCCTGGAGGGGGACGTGTACGCCCTGGACGGCAGCGGTGAGGACGGCCTGCTCTTCCTTATCACCGCCGAAGGGATGCGGCAAAAAAATCTGGTGGCCATACGGCTGCCGGGGGTCCTGACCCTCAACGCCCCCTTCACCAGCGAAATCGCCTTCCTGGGCCGGCAGGGGCCGCGGCTGTTTATCGGCGGCGGCAGCACCCTGGCTGCCTTTGATCTTGATAAGAGGTAATGCCTATGAAACGCTTTGTGAGAAAACCCCTGATCCGGCGGGTTTTACCCCCCCTTATCCCCGGCATCCTCCTCCTGTTCGGCATGATCCCGGCCTATCCCATGGACTGGCCCTCCCAGAACGCCCAACTGGTCCGGAATTTCGGCTGGAACGACGGGGGCCGGCCCCTGCTGGGGAATATGTTCCGGGGCGAAGGCGCCCTGCGGTCCGCTGATCTCGGGGAGCTTGTGTTTTACCACGCTTCCTCCAATACCGCATCGACCCTGCCCTCTCCCCTGGGTTCCTGGGCGGCCCTGGAACACGGGGACGGGATCATCGGCATCTACAGCCGCTTTGAGGATAGGCAGGCCCCTGCTTTCTCCGCCGTCATCGAAAAGGATACGGTCATCGCCTCCATGGGCATATCCGGCTGGAGCAGCCAGGAGGGGTACTATTTTTCCCTCTTTGACCGCCGGGAACGGCGCTGGGTCAATCCCTCCGCGTTAATTTCTTCCCTGGCGGATACCCGGCCTCCCCAGATCCATTCGGTACGGCTCAGGAACAGCCGGGACCTGACGATAGACCCCGCCCAAACCAGGACCATCCGCCAGGACCGGTATACGATCCTGGTCAACGCCTCGGATACCCGGCTCAACCCCAACGAAAGCCCCCTGGCCCCTTACCGGATCCTCTGCTCCGTCAACGGCGTCGAGATCGGGGCCCTGAGCTTTGAGACCTTTTCCACCCGGGACGGGGTGTTGATGATCTACCGGAACGGCCTGGTCCCGGTCAAGGAGATCTACGGCCCGGACCCGGATTACGAGATCGGCGAGGTGGAATTCTCCCGGGGGCAGGCCGCGGTGGAGGTGATTGCCCAGGATATGGCGGGGAATACCCGGAGCGTTTTGTACCGTTTCCAGGTAGAATAGGGGCGCATGAAGAAGCCCCCGATCAAAACCTGGTCGACTCCTCCGGGGGAAACGCCCCGGAGTCCCATCCCCTGCGCCCTCTGCGGGGGGCACAGCTTCCGTCCCCGGCTTTCCTGTGAGGGTTTCTCCTATGTCCGCTGCAGCCGCTGCGGCCTGGTCCAGATGAACCCCCAGCCCCTCCCGCGGGAGGTCCTGGGCCGCTACCGGGAATCCTACGGCGAAGACTACCTGGCCTATGAGCTGGCCAACGAGGGGGCCTTCCTCCGCCTCCAGGAACTGGCCCTCTCCGATGCGGGCTTTGACGAACTGGAGGCGGCCCTCCTTAAGCGGGGGGTCCGGGGGGTTCCCAACCCCACGGCGGGGGTGCGGGGGCAGAGCCCCCGCTTAATGGATATAGGCTGCGCCACCGGGGCCCTCATGGAGAGGCTGCGGGACCGGGGCTGGGAGACGGTGGGGGTGGAGGTTTCCACGGCCCAGGCGGACTACGCCCGCCGGGAATGGGGCCTGGATGTCCGCAGCCTTCCCCTGGAGGAAAACCGTTTCCCCCCGGAGCGCTTCGATCTCGTCCTGGCTTCCCACCTCATCGAACACCTCAACGATCCCGCCTCCCTGGTCCGGGAAGTCTTCCGCATCCTGGCTCCCGGGGGCCGCTTTCTGGTCACCACCCCGAACATCGCGGGCCTCCAGGCCCGCCTCTTCCGGGGGCGCTGGCGATCCGCCATCTTCGACCACCTCTACCTCTTCTCGGTCAAAACCCTCTCCCGGCTCCTCATCCGGGAGGGCTTTGTTCCGGAGCGCACCGTCACCTGGGGGGGCCTCGCCGCGGGCGCCGCCCCCCCTGCCCTCAAAGCCTGGGCCGACCGGGCCGCCAAGAAACACGGCTGGGGGGACGTGATGCTGATCCGCGCCCTGAAGCCCTGAACCCGCACGCGCCTCTCTAAACCCGACCCGCCGGGGCCTTATGCTTTGATGGCCCCTTCGCTGATCCCCTTGACGATGAACTTCTGGAGGAAGAGGAAGACGATCACGATGGGGATGATCGACACCAGCACCGCGGGGAAGATGAGCTGCCAGGGGTTCCCGAACTGGCCCGCCAGAATCCGGGCAAAGTAGAGTTCCAGCACCAGGGTCTTGGCCTCCGAATTCCCGATCACCAGGAAAGGGAGGAGATAGTCGTTCCAGATCCACATGGCGTTGAGGACGATCACCGTGACGGTGATGGACTTGAGCAGGGGCATCACGATGAGGAAAAACATCTGGAACACGTTGCAGCCGTCGATGAAGGCCGCCTCCTCAATTCCCAGGGGGACCCCTTTGACGAAGCCGTGGTAGAGGAACACCGACATGGAGAGGCCGAAGCCCCCGTACATGAGGATGAGGCCCCCCTGGTTTTTCAAGCCCAGGCCGTCGAAGAACTGGATCAAGGGGTACATGATGGCCTGGAAGGGGATCAGCATGGCCGCCACAAAGACCATGAAGACAAGAGCGGAGGCTCGGATCTTGTTCCGCACCAGGATCCAGGCGGCCATGGAAGAGATCAGCACGATGAGCGCCACGGAGAGCGCGGTGATCCCCGCGGTAACGGCCAGGGCCTTGAAGAAGTGGATCTCCTCGACCGCCCGGGAAATATAGGAAAAGTTCAGTTCCCGGGGGAGGCCCAGGGGAGCGTTGATGATATCCGCCTGGCCCTTGAAGGAATTGATCAGCAGGAACCACAGCGGGGCCAGGGTATAGAGGGCGATGAGGATCAGGGCCCCATAGGTGAAGACCACGGCGATCCGTTTTTTGACGAAATAGTTGTGTTGCATCCAGTGTGAACTATAGTGCTGGTCCATATTACATCTCCAGTTCCCGTTTCTTGGTAATGTTGACTTGGGTCAAGGTGATGACCGCCACGATGATAAAGAAGATCACCGCCTGGGCCTGAGCCATCCCGTAATCCGAGGGGGTGGTATCCTTGATGGTCCTGAGGATCTGCATGGCCAGCATCCGGGTGTTGAATTCCCCGTCGGTGAGGGCCACGTTCTGATCCAGCAGTTTGAAACTCCCCGCCAGGGTCATGAAGAAGACCACCGTAAAAGAAGGCATCAGCATGGGGACGGTGATTTTCCGAAAGGTCAGCCAGGAGGACGCCCCGTCTATGCTGGCGGCCTCGTAGAAGTCCTTGGGGATGTTGTTGAGCCCCGCGATATAGATGATCATCATGTACCCCGCGGTCTGCCAGGTATTGAGCAAGGCCAGGGCAAAAAGGGCCTTGACGGAGTCCTGGGTCATATACCGCATGAACTCAAGGTGGAACGCCCCCTGGGGGCCGAAGAGGATATCGGTGAAGATGATCTGAAAGATGAACTGCCAGATAAACCCCAGGGCGAGTCCCCCGAGCATGTTGGGCAGGAAGAAGGTGGTCCGGAAAAGCCCCGCCCCCGTGGCGATCCGGTTCACGAGGAGGGCCATACAGAGGGCCACCAGGTTGATGGAGACCACCGCCAGCAGGGTATACCGGACGGTATAGCCCAGGGCCCGGAGGAAGCGCTCGTCCCGGAAGGCCGCCCGGTAGTTGTCAAAGCCCACCAGGGCGTCAAAGGCCGACGCCGCCCGGCTCCCCGTTTCCGGGTTGAAGTAGTAGATCCCCCGCCAGGCGGTAAAGGAGTTGAACACCCCCATGATGAAGGGCAAGATGATCACCACGATGAAAAGCGCCAGGGCCGGAAACAGAAAGGGCCAGAACCATTTCTTGTAGATGTTCATGGCCTTATTTCAACCGTATCCACTGATCAATGGCGTAATCGGCGATGTCGTTGTAATCCTCCGCCGTCCAGGTGGGCTTGGTCAGGTAGTTTTCCATGAGCCGCAGCCCCACCACATCCCCGGACCAGGCCGCGGGGGACCCGTAGTAGGGGGCCGCGATGATATCCCCTTCCTTAATATACGAGATAATCGAATTCCCCAGGGAATTGGGCACCGTAATACGCGCCGGGTCCGCGTTGTAGGGGATAAAGGCGAATTCCTCCACCACGAAACGCTGCCCCGTGGAGGACGTGTTGAGCCAGACCAGGAAGTCGTAGGCGTATTTCTTTTCCTCGTCGGTGGACAGCTTGTTCACCGCATAGTAATTGGGCACGAAGACCGGGATGGAACGGTTGAGCTTTTCCGCCGTAATGCCGTCGGTCCTGACAATATCCGCGGCCTTAAAGGGCATCTTGACCGGCAG
This sequence comes from Spirochaetaceae bacterium, assembly GCA_031288215.1. Classification (GTDB taxonomy): domain Bacteria; phylum Spirochaetota; class Spirochaetia; order Treponematales; family Breznakiellaceae; genus JAIRMO01. Next base: position 12,516 of record JAITRV010000294.1, read on the forward strand.
GAAGGTGAGCCGCTCCGCCATGGCGGGATTTACCCGGGAGATATTCCCGTAGGCCCAGTTTCCCTGCTTGAAGAAGACCGCCTTGCTGTCCGCGAAGATCTGGACGGTCTGATCGTAGCCGAAGTTGGCGGGGGACACGAAATCCTGCCCCCGCCGGGCCGGGCCGTCCTTGCCCGCCAGGTAGCCGGTCTTGAGGTCCAGGGCCTGGGCGTAGTCGAGGAAGGCCCCCTTGGCGGCGTGGAGGGTGCCGTCGGCGGCGTTGGCCGCATCGTTGGGGGAGGCGAAGACCGCGTTCAGGGCCACGTTGATGAAATGGTCCCCGTAGGTCCACTTCTCGGCCCCCATGACGGCGAATACCCCGGTGAGCTTCGCCGCCAGGCCCTGTTTGGCCGCTGCCAGGCGGTAGGGATTGCCGTTCAGGGTAACACTGACGGCGGCGGGGCTCTTGATCCAGCCGTCCAGGGCCTTGACCAGGGCCTCCCACTCCCCGTAGGCGGCGGCCTTAATATCCGCAATGAGGCTCTCCACGGCGGCCTCTCCGAAGAGGTCGGCCAAAAGCTGGGTATCCACGATGTACCCGTAGCCCTCTACGTTGTAGGGGATCCCGTAGCTGGTCTTCCCGTCGGTGCTGAGTCTGAGGGAGGAGGGAATGGCCGCTGCCAGGGCCGCAAAGGGCCCGTCCGTTACGGTGGAGAAATCCTCCGCAAAGCCCCCCTGGACCCATTCCACAAGTTCTTTGATCCCCTGGATGGAATAGATGACCGGCTTATTCCGGGAATTCATCTCCGCATTGAGGGGCTCCGAATGGTCCTGGCCGGAACCGATGGAGAAGCTCTTTACCCTCACCCCGGTCTCCGCCTCGTAGGACCGGCACATGGCTTCAAACTCCTGGGCGTTTTCACCCTTGGAATTGAAAATGTATAAATCATAACCCTTATCCTTGCTGCCGCATCCTGCCAGAAAGAGACCGGCACACATGGCCATTCCAAAAAATACCTTATACATCCTGTTCATACAAAACTCCTCAAAAATTTAATAGCGCTCCAAGCGCATGTGTATCTTTTCGATACCTTTATAGAAGCTGCCCCTCTATAAGTATAAGACAATTTTTGTTTTTTTGTAGTTTTTTTCGGTGCCGGAGGCATATTTTATCGGAGGCCCTTTGAGCCGAAGAACCCTTTGTACGCCCCTTATCCGCCGCGGGCCGCCTCTGAGCGCTCCGGTTTTCCGCCTATGTATTGCGGGCGAATTGGGAGTATACTCTACCCTATGAAGATTACCTGTGTTATTTTTGATCTGGACGGGACCTTGGTGGATACCCTGGAGGATATTGCCGCTTCCATGAACCGGGCCCTGGCCTTCCGGGGCTACCCGGCCCGGCCCCCGGAAGACTATGCCGCCCTGGTGGGCTGGGGAATCCGGCGGCTGGCCTTCCTCGCCCTGCCCGAAGGGGCGCGGGACGAAGAAACCGCCGCCCTCCTGGCCGCCGATGCCGCCGGCTTCTACGCGGAAAAGCCCCTCATCCATTCCCGGCCTTACCCGGGGATCGCCGCGGTGGTGGCGGAACTCAAGGGCCGCAAGATTAAGACCGCGGTATTGACCAATAAACCGGATCCGGTGGCGGCCCTGGTGATCCACGGGCTTTTCTCCCCCGGCTCCTTTGACCTCGTCCTGGGGGAGACGCCGGACCTGCCCCGCAAGCCCGACCCGGCCTCCACCTGGGAGATCCTCTCCCGGCTTGACCGGATCCCCCGGGATACCCTTTTCGTGGGGGATTCCGAGATCGACATGGAGACCGCCCATGCCGCCCGGTGCTATGCCCTGGGGGTAAGCTGGGGGTATCGGGACCGGGCCGTCCTGGAAGCCGCCGGCGCCGGGCGGATCATCGAGAGCCCGGAGGAGCTTCTTCCCTTACTGGACATCCGCTCCCGTTGAGGGTATAACGGAAGTATCTATGAAAATCGAAGATCCCCGGGTGCCGGAGAATTTCGACGAATTGGCCCGGCTCCTGGCGGCAATTCATGACCCGGAATTGATGGCTTCCTTTCTCCGCTGCCTCCTCACCCCCGCGGAAACCGCGGACATCGCCTCCCGCTGGGCCCTGGTAAAGGCCCTGGAAAAAAAAGTTCCCCAGCGGGAGATCGCCCGGGACCTGGGGCTTTCCCTCTGCAAGATAACCCGGGGCTCCCGGGAGTTAAAAAAGCCCGATTCCGGCTTTTCCCGGGCCCTGGCGTTGCTCCGCCCTGATACCCCCGGCGGCTGATCCTCCCGACACGTGCCGGGGCGGGTTTAGCCGGGGGTATCGGCGCTTTTGCCGTGGTGGGGCTGGTCCGGCTGCCGGATGCGGTTGCCATGGCCGGCTGTAGCGGAGGCTTTACCGGGGACAAGAAGCCGGGCGGGCTCCCCGGACGTTTCTTCTGAAGACATCCCCCGCCTCCTCCCTCCCCCATTTTTTTTACTTTTTTCTTCTCCTCATTGAAGCATACTCCAGCACATACCCTTATATATACCCGGAAGTTTCTATCATGGCTCACCCCATTGTCTTTGCTCCCGAGGACGATATCATCGACATCTGCCGCGGAATGCGTGCCGTCCAACGTTTCCAACTCCCGCTTCAGCGTTTTGAAAAAACTTTCCGCACAGGCGTTGTCCCGGCAATTCCCCTTCCGGCTCATACTCTGACGAACCGGAGGACAGGATGCGCCCAACATATCTCGAAAGCTTCTCGCGCAATACTGTACCCCACGGTCAGAGTGGAAGAGCAGACCCTCCGGGGCCGTGCGATTCGCAACGGCCATCTGAACGGCGGGAATGGTCGTATGGATAGTCTCCAGGTCG
>JAITRV010000325.1 GCA_031288215.1 Spirochaetaceae bacterium
ATCTTTGTCGGCTTTTTCATGGCCCTTGGGATCCTCGCGGCGCTGCTCATCTCCCGATCCATCGTCCGGCCCATTCTCGGCGTGTCCCGTACCCTCGAAGAGATCGCCAAGGGGGAGGGGGACTTAACGAAAACCATTTCCGTCAGCGGGAAGGACGAAATCGGCAGCATGGCCCATTATTTTAACCTGACCCTGGAAAAGATCAGGACCATGGTGATAACGATTAAGGAACAGTCCTCCGCGGCCATTGAACAGTTGCTGGCCAATATCGAATCCGTTACCCACACCCTTGTGAAAAACACCGGCAATGTCAATCAACTGATGGAGGCCTCCGAAGTGGGCCGCACGGGCCTGCAGGATGTGGCTGCGGACATTCAGGAAATCGCCCGGGAATCCGAAGGCCTTTTGGAGATCAACGCCGTGATGGAGAATATCGCCAGCCAGACCAACCTCCTGTCGATGAACGCCGCCATCGAGGCGGCCCACGCCGGTGAAGCGGGCAAGGGCTTCGCCGTGGTGGCCGACGAAATCCGCAAACTCGCCGAGAGTTCCGGCGAACAGTCGAAAACCATCGGGACGATACTCAAGAAGATAAAGAACTCCATCGATAAGATCTCCGATTCCACCAACAACGTGCTGAACAAATTCGAGGCCATCGACAGCGGCGTGAAGATCGTGTCGGAAGAGGAGACGAACATCCGCCACGCCATGGAGGAACAGGGGGCCGGCAGCAAGCAGATCCTTGCGGCCATCGGCCAGCTTACCGACGTGACCCACATGGTCAAGGGCGAGTCGGCGGGGATTCTGCAGGGAAGCAAGGGCGTTATTGAGGGAAGCAGAACCCTCGAACAGGTAACCCGGGAAATCACCAACGGCATGAACGAAATGGCCGTCGGGGCGGAGCAGATCAATATCGCGGTAAACCAAGTGAACGAATTAAGCGGCCGGAACCGGAACAACATTGACATTCTGGTTCAGGAGGTCGCCCTCTTCAAAACCGGGGACAGCAGCCGGTGAAAAGTGCCGGGCACCCTTTACAGAAGGGCCCCGCGAGTATTAGGATGGGTATATGATTCAAGCTATCGCCCGATTGATTGTTGCCCTGAACGGCAACGTAAAAAAGAGTCAGTTGGCGGCGGGTTTCGCCTGGGGCCTCCTCTTGGCGCTGCCGCCTACGGGCAATATTCTCTGGATTGTCCTTTTCGCCGCCTCCTTCCTGTTCAGGCATAACCATGCCGCCAAGGTCTTGACCATGGCCGTCCTCAAGCTCCTGTCCCCCCTGATCGCCCCCCTGGTCGATCTCCTGGGATGGGAAATCCTCCATATCGACGCCCTCCGCGGCCTCTTTACCACCCTCTACAATATGCCCTTTGTTCCCTATACGCGGTTCTACAATACCCTGGTGGCAGGGGGCATCCTGGCCGGCTTTGTCCTGTGGGGTCCGGTCTTCGGCCTCTTTATGGCCCTCATCCCCCTGTACCGGAACACCTTCGCCCCCAAGCTCCGCAACGCCGCGATCTTCAAGGCCGCCGCCCGGATTCCCTTCCTCTCGGCGATTGCCCGGGCGGTTTCGGACATGAGCGACGGGAAGGTGAGGTGACGCCGATGGATCAATCGAAGGACAAAAAAGCGCCGGCTTCCCCCGCCATACCCCGGTCCTTGAGAGACGGCCTGTCCCCAAAGGTCTTTGAGCGGCGTTTCCTCGCCGCCCTCGAACATCCCGTGGACCGGGAGTTTTTTGCGTCCCACTTCGAAATCCGGGATGACCGCTATGTCCTGCGGGAAGGGCTGGGGCAGGCCGACATGAAACGGATCAAGCTCCTGCTCAGGGCGATTCGGGCAAACCGGAAGGGGCCGGTGAAGTTCCTGCCCCTGATCGTCATGGCCCTGGTGATTGCCGCCCTGGCGGTGTTTTTCACCGTGTTTATGAACCCCCTGCTGGAGCGGGCCCTGGAACGGGGCATGGAGGCTCTGTTTGAGGCCCGGGTCAATGTGGACCGGTTTAACCTCGAACTGCTCCGTTTCCGGGTGGGGATCGGGGGGATTACCGTGGCGAACCGGGACCGCCCCATGAAGAACCTCTTTCAGACCGGCAGGATGGAATTCCGGCTGAAACCGGCGGCGGTCCTGCGGGGGAAAATTTATATAGAAGAAATCAGGACCGACGCCATCCGCTTTGGTACCGACCGGATCGTTTCCGGGGCCCTGCCGGACCGGCCCCCCAAGGCAAAGCCGCCGAAGCCCTCCGCGCCGGAGGCGCCGCCCCTGGTGGATCTCCGGAATTTCGACGCCCTGGGCCTCCTCAACCGGGAGTACGACAAACTGGCGACCCCCCGGGCGTACAACGCCGCCATCGCGGCCTATAACGCGTCCCTGGAAAAGTGGAAGGACCAGGTGGAACTCCTCCAAAGCCGGGGGAATGCGCTGCGGGCCGCCGCCCAGCCCCTGCTGACCCTTCCGCCTCCCAACGCCGCGGCCCTGAATGTCGAGACCATCGCCAAGACCGTGGCGGACATTACCAGCCTGGCCGCGCTCGTCCAAACCGCGGCGGATGAGGCGGGCCATATCCTGGATGCCCTGGAAGAAGATATCGAGACCGCCCGGAGCCTGGAAGCGCTGGCCCGCGGCTCGATCACCGGCGACCTCGACCACCTGAAATCCTACCTCGACCTGGGAAGCGGGGCGGCCTTTTCCGCCCTGGAGCCCTCGATCCGGGAGATCCTCTCGGACGCGGCGGAACAGTACCTGGATTACGGCCTGCGGGCCCTGGAGGTATTCGAAAAGCTCTCCGCCCTCTCCGCGGCCCTGCCCAAATCGGCGCCGAAACCGAAGCAGGCCGCCTTCAAGGGCCGGGACGTGGCCTTCCCCTCCCGGGCCTACCCCGGCTTTTACCTGGGGATCCTGGCTTCGGACTTTACCCTGGAGGGCTGGAACTGGTCCCTGGATCTCCGGGGGGTGAGTTCCGACCCCGATCTCTCCGGGACGCCGGTCCGCCTGGCCCTGGGCCTCTCGGAGACCGCGGAGACCGGCCTGAGCCGGAAAGCGGCCTTTCAGGGGAGCGCCGACTTCAGAAGCGCCGCGGAGGAACGGTTTTCCGCGACAATCTTCGGTGAGGGCTTCCCGGTGAGCCTGGGGGATCAGCTCAAAGCGGCGGGGATCGGCGGCTTTTCCGGGGAAACCGCGTTTCGCCTGGGCGTTGCCGGCCGGACCAACGGCGGCGTTGCCGGGAGCGGCGGCGTGGAGATCCGCGATCCCCGGCTGGCGGACCCCGCCGGAACCCTGGCCCAGGCGGTGGATACCGCCCTCCGGGAAGCGGGGGAACTCTTGCTGGGCATCGACTACGAGCATTTCACCGATCGGGATGACCGGTTCTCCCTTTCCACCAATATCGGGGACCTGATCCTCAGCGCCCTGAAGCGGACCGCGGAACTTTACGCCAAAAAAGCCGCCGACGAACTGGAGCGGGTCCTGCGGGAGCGGATCGCCGAATCCATCGCCGGAAGCTTTGTCTCCAAGGATGACCTGGATATACTCTTCAAGACCCTCCGGGGGGATACGACGGACCTGGGAGCTTTGAAGGGCTCCCTGGAAGCCAAGAAAACCGAATTTGAACGGAAAATCCGGGCCGCCGCCGATGAAGCGGTTCAGCAGGCCGCGGATGAAGCCCAGCGGCAGGCGGAACAGGCGGTTCAGGACATCCTTCAGGGGAAAACCCCCACCCTGGAAGCCCCCAGCCTGCCCAAGCTGCCCCTCAAATTGCCGGGCCGCTAACAGCGGCGCGCTTCGCGCATAAGAAGAGATATGCCGTGCAAACTCCGGCTCCGGGGGCTTATCCGGAGATGTTGAAGGCCCCGCGGAGTTTGGTTTCCAATTCGGCGGCGTTCATGATGTTTTCCAGTATCACCACGTTTGAAAGGGAAGCGACCTCCTTCGCCAGATCCTTACTGACCACATAGAGATCAAATTTGCTGACCAGGGCGTCGGAAATGGAGGAATGTTCCACCGAAACCCCGGAAACGCCCAGTTGTTTGAGGACCTTTTCCACATTCATTTTTGCCAAAAGGCTTGTCCCTAAGCCCATCCCGCAGCAGCATACGACCGTTCTAATCGCCATAAACACTCCTCATATCAAAAGGGGGGCGCGCCCCGTTGAGGCCGCCCCCTCCGTTCCTGTCTCCTGCCCTCCGGTCTTACGCTTTCTTACCCTTGTTGAAAAGGGGAGAAAGAATAATGGGAAGCAGATAGAGGATGATACAGATGATAAACAATCCCCAGGTTTTCACCTTGAGGGAGATTCCGCCCAGCACCAGACCCACGATGGCAAAGTCCGCATCCCCAAAGGTGGTTCCCTGGCCGACGATCTGGCCCAGCACCAGATACAGGAAGGCCGGAAGGAAGGTGATCACGATGCCCTGGATAAAGGCCCCGAACACACAGCCCTTGGTTCCGCCGGTGGCGTTGCCGAATACCCCGGCGGTGGCCCCGCAGAAGAAGTGGGGGATGACCCCGGGAAGGATGACCGCCAGGACCTGTCCGCCGGCGCCGCCGTTGATGGCGAAGATAATCCCCAGGCCGATGATGCCTCCCACAAAGGAAGACAGGAAGCCGATGAGCACCGCGTTCGGGGCGTAGGGGAAGGTGATGGGGCAGTCCAGCGCGGGTTTTGCCTGGGGGACGAGCTTCTCCCCGATACCCCGGAAGGCCGGGACGATTTCCCCGATGATGAGCCTGATCCCCGCCAGGATGACGAAAACCCCCGCCGCGAAGGAAAGGCCCTGAACGATGGCCCAGACTATCCAGGACGCCCGCAGGCCCCCTTCACCGGCCAGGAGCCCGTAGAGGTCCCCCCCTTCGGAGAAGACGCCCTTGACGGCGCCGATGACACTGATCACGAGGAAGAAAAACACCATGGTAATGGCGATTGCCACGGTGGTATCCCGGAGGAAGGCGAGCCGCTGGGGGAAGTTGATTTCTTCGGTCGATTTCGGCTTGTTTTGGGGGTCCTTACCCGCAAAGAATTTTCCCACCTGGGCCGAGACCCAGTAGCCGAAGGTCCCGAAATGCCCCAGGACCACTTCTTCCCCCCCGGTTATCTTCTTCATGACAGGGGCCGCCAGCGCCGGGGCAAGAACCATCACGAGGCCCAGCACGAGGCCGCCGGCGATAACCGTCTGCCAGGGGGCAAGCCCCGCCACATTCAGGACCACCGCCAAAAGACAGGCCATATACAGGGTATGGTGGCCCGTGAGGAAGATGTATTTCATTGAAGAAAGCCGGGCGAGGACGATATTGGCAATCATCCCGATTATCATAATATAGGCCGTGGTGGAAGCGACCTGGCCCAGGGCAATGGCGACCACCGCCTCGTTATTGGGGGTACTGCCGCTTACGCTAAAGGTGGCATTGAAAAGCACGCCGAAATTGGTAAGCGGCCCGGTTCCGCCGGTGAGATACCCCGCCCCGGCGGACAGAACCAGGAAGCCCACGATGGTCTTGAAGGTTCCCTTGAGGATCTCTTCCGCCGGTTTTGCCTGGAGTATTAACCCGATCATGGCAAATAAACCAACAAGAACAGCCGGTGTTGAAAGGATGTTAATAAAGAATTCGATAAAACCCATACAATTCCCCGGATCTGACAGTCCTGGCTCTCAGATCTTTTTCCCTACCTTAAATTTTTTTAAGTACCAGGATACTTGTAGAGCCCGCTCTAACCCTTCTTCTCCATCCTTGGCTATCCTCCGGCGCACAAACGGCCCTTCTTGAAAAAAGGGCGGTTAGATAATTATGATACACCGGATTCTCCGGGCTGTCAAATAAATTCGCGCGGCAAAATGAGGGCAAGCTTTGCACAAAAACCCGAAATATGGTATATTCAAATAAGGGAAAAGAATTGTGGGTAATACGTACTATACGTTATTGAGGAAGGATAGTTATGCAAACGCTTACCATACCAATATCAGAAGCCATACTTACCGCGGCTAATATGGATAAAGAAGAACTCGCCGAAGGCATGAGACGGGAATACGCCATGAAGCTTTTCCGGCAGGGGAAATTGACCCTCGCGCAATCTGCTGAACTGTGCGGTCTGGGTATATATGATTTTATGTCCGTCCTGTCTCAGGCGGGTATTCCGGTCATAGACTATGACCCCCAGGAACTTGAACAAGAGTTATCCTGCTTTCAGTAAGCCATGATTATTGTCTGTGATGCTTCCCCCCTGATTGCCCCTTATATCGCGGAGGAGCGGGTCCCGTAGCCGGGGGCGGCTGGGCACAAAAAAGCGGGGAGGGAGGACGGACCTTTGGTCCGCCCTCCCCTCCCCGGCAGTTTTACCGGCTATGGGCGCCCGGTATTCAGGTCAGGGGGTCTATGGGTTTTTGATCGCCCATTTGTCGTAGACATTTGCTGCCGCACTATAATTCCAATACATTGTCGGGCCCGTCTTGGAATACCGCTCATGAGCCTTGCCGGAGAATTCGGCGCCATTGCCGATCCGTACAATCACATAATCAGTCGGGATCTGTGCAACCAAGCTCGTGAAATAACTGGCTATGGCGGGGGGTGTTTCGGACCCATTGAGTGTGCCAAAACCA
>JAITRV010000065.1 GCA_031288215.1 Spirochaetaceae bacterium
CGGCGTTAAGGCTTTGCCGCTCCACGGCGGCGGCCAGGAGGGCGCAGTACTCTCCGGGGCCCATGCTGGGTTTCCAGGATACCTGGTGTTCCCGGCTTCCCCACAGGATAAGGCGGGCAAAGAGGCTGAGGCTTTGGCGCAGTTCCCGCTTCCGGGCCCTGGACCAGCCGGCCAGAAGCTCCTCCGTCATGTCCCGGATCTTTTCCTCCGGGATTTTTATGCCGGCGCCGCCCCGGAGGGAGGCGAGGAAATTTTTGAGAGCCCGGCGGAGGCTGCCGAAGCCGCCGAGGAAGAGGCGGGCCAGGCGGAGGATGAGGGGGAGTTTTCCTGTCCGGCGGTCCAGGTTGAACAGGGGTTTGATCATGAACCACAGGAACGCGGCGATAGCGGCGGTCAGGGCAATGTAGGGGAGGTAGTCCCAGAAGGGCCAGGGTTCCGTTTCCTGGGGGGCGATGAGGCGCAGCATGGCCTGGGGATCGCCCATGGAAGTGTCCGGCGGCGGGAGTTCGATGGGACCTGCCGCCGCTCTGCCGGGGCGGCTGAGGAGGCGGGCGAGCCAGGCAAGGAAGGCGGTGATGATGGAGATGGGGAGGAGGTTGTTGTCCGAGGCGCAGAAGGCCGCCAACAGCGCCGCCGCGGCGCAGAAGATCATCCCCGCCCCCATCCGTTTGCCCCGTTCCGGCCCGGTGACGGCGATGCCCTCGCCGGCGAAGAACTGTTCCTGGCGGAACAGGCCGAGGAGGAAGAAGATCAGCGCCGAGGCGCCGAGGGCCAGGACGTTGACTATCCGCTGGAAAAGGGAGAGGGGCGCTCCGAGGAAATCGCAGAGGAGGACCAGGATAAAGCCCAGGCCGAGTTGAACGCCGTAGCGCCGGCCCGCCGAAAGGCCCTGCGTTTCGGCGGCGGTCATGATGGCGGAATCTTCAAGCATGGTCCGCCGCAGGTCTTCGCCCCGGTAACGCCGGAGATGGTCCTCGAAGAGTTCCCTGGCCCGGAACAGGTCCTGGAGGTAGATAACAAAGATCCAGATATACAGGGCCGCCAGCACCGCCGCGGCGCTGCCCAGCGTGGGGAAAAAGAGCCCCCCCTGCCCTGGGGAGCCAAAGAAGCCGAAGACTGAGGAAAGGAGGTAGGCGGCGGCGCAGGCCAGTATGGCCCCCCTGATGTGGGCGCCGCTGTGGCTGGTCCGGGGGTCCAGGAATTCCAGGTACAGCGTTACCGCGGCGCTGACGAGGAGGGCCGGAATGTACACCGCCGCGGCCAGAACGCCGCCGCCGGGGAGGTTCAGATCCGGCAGGAGGCGGCGGATTAGGACCAAGGCCGGGGGGAGGAGGCTTAGAAGGATAGACCAGGGGAGGTACAGGGCCAGGGCACGGTACAGGGGGTTCCCCGGCGTGGTATTGAGGTCCGGGGAACCGTCTTCTTCCGCGCGGTTTATGCCGTCCGCCTGAAAGCGGTTGATGAGCTCCGGCTGTTCCGGCATTTGTTCCGGCATTTGTTCCGGCATTTGTTCCGGCGGCGGTTTAGAGGATCTCATAGCCGCCCTCCCTCATCTGATAGCGGGGCGCGTTTCCCGGCGCCCGGGGGCCCAGCCGTTTTTCATCGAGGACCAGGTATTCCAGGCTTATGTGGCTGGCCCGCAGGACATTGAGGGCGGCGTAATCTTCCTCCACCAGTTCCGGCCCCGCGTACACCAGCCGCGCGCCGTAGGGCAGCCGCTTCCCCTGGTCTAAGAGGGACCGGACGCTGCCCCGGAGGCCGCCCCCGGTTTCCCCCGCCGGGCCCCTGGGCCGCTTGATGCCGGCCAGGCGTTCCAGGATGGGGAGCAGGGTAAAGGGGCCGGGTTTTATGAGGGTGCAGGACTCCTCCGCCCAGGGCCGGTAGAGGATGATCCCCAGATCCTGCCGGTCCCGGGAGGCCATAAGGCAGAGGGCGGCGGCGGCTTCAATGGCCCGCTCGAACCACAGTTCCCGTTTGTGGAGATCGTACTCGTAGGGGTCCAGATTAAGAAACACCACCAGGGGGTAGGAGATAGCCGCCTCGTATTCGTTTACCAGGAGGGAAATGGGGGAGGTCCCCGGCCCCCCCAGCCTGATAGAAGCCTTCCAGTTAATCCGCCGGGGTTCATCGCCGGCCCGGTAGGGCCGCAGGGAACGGCGGCGGGTCATGTCCTCGTAGAGGGGGTTCCGGCTGGGGAGCTTGCCCAGGGGGATGCCCCCGGGGCTGTTTAGGCTGATCATCCCCGGCGCGGGGTACACCACCAGCCGGGTGCTTTCCCCGGGGGAGGCGGAAAAGGGGAAAAGCCCCAGGGGATCGGCGCAGCGTAGTTGGGCGGGGCCCAGGCTGCCGATGCCCCGTTCGGAACAGTAGGCCTGCCATGTGAAGATCAGCCGGGAGCGGCCGGAAAGGGTGCAGAGCTTCTTGTGGTTCCTGAACACCGCCAGGTCCCCCGGCCAGTCCCCCAGGGCCAGCATGAAGGCCGGGAGGAGGCCGTGGTTTTCCACGGTCAACTCCACGGCGGCCCACTCGAAGCGGAAGCAACGGATCTCCGGGTCCCGGCGGAATATTCTAAGGCTGCGGAGCAGGTACTCGCTGTACAGCCTGGACCCCAGGATTATAAAAAGGGCAAAGAGGGAAAGGAACTGGAGCAGGAAGAAGGGGGCGAAGAGGTAGACCCCCAGGCAGAACCCCGCCAGGAGCAGGAAACGGCCCGGCCCGGTTTTCCGTACCTGGGCCCAGTCCCCAGCATGTTTGGGGACTGGTCTGCCACCCGGGGGATTCCCCGCCATTAGGCCGTATATTCCGGGACGGGGACCCGGTCCAGGATGGAGGCGATGATCCTGTCCGCCGTGATGCCCCGGACCAGGGCTTCCGGGGAGAGGAGCATCCGCTGGCGGAACACGGGCGGCGCCAGCTCCTTAATATCCTCGGGGGTAACAAAATTCCGGCCCCGGACCGCCGCCAGGGCCTGGCCGGCCCGGTATAGGGCAAGGCTGCCCCGGGGGGATATGCCCACCCGGAGATTGGACTCCTGGCGGGTGGCCTCCACCAGGGCAAGGAGGTAGCCCTTGACCGCGGCCTCCATATGAATCCGGGTAACCTCCTCCTGGAGGCTGAGAATTCCGGCGGCCTCCGCCACCGGCTTCAGATCGGCAACGGGATGGGTCAGGCGGCGCTGGTTTTCCAGCATCCGGCCCTCCGCCTCCTTATCCGGGTAACCCAGGTCCATGGAAAGGAGAAAACGGTCCTTCTGGGCCTCCGGCAGGGGGAAGGTTCCCTCGAATTCCACGGGGTTCTCCGTAGCCAGCACAAAAAAGGGCTCCGGCAGGGCTATCCGCTTTCCCTCCGCGGAGATTTGGCCTTCCGCCATGGCCTCCAGCAGGGCGGACTGGGAGCGGGGGGTGGCCCGGTTGATCTCGTCCACCAGGATGAACTGATTTACCACCGGGCCGGGGCGGTACACAAAACCTCCGTCCTGCCAGACGGAGACCCCCAGGATGTCGGCGGGGAGGAGATCCGGGGTACACTGGATCCGGGCAAAACTAAGGCCCAGGCTCCCGGCAAAGGCCCTGGCCAGGATGGTCTTGCCCGTGCCGGGGACATCCTCCAACAGCACATGCCCCCTGGC
>JAITRV010000084.1 GCA_031288215.1 Spirochaetaceae bacterium
CTCGGAAATCTACTCCGCCGTCATCCCCTAAACAAAGAGCGGAGCGCAAGGAGCAAAAAGCAAATGAAGGAAGCGATCTGAGCGAGCCCCTGTGCGCTCAGATCGCTTTTTTTTGAGTAAACGCAAGGGCCCTGGCTTTGGCCCGTAACGCAATTGCGAAAAATCCCGAAATCGTGTATCCTGGAACTATGCGAGAGATAGCCTTTACCGGCGGAGGGACCGGAGGACATATCTACCCCGGCCTGGCCATAGCCTCATACCTTCAAAAGACAGGGGCCTGCCGGATCTTTTGGATAGGTTCCCGAACCGGGATGGACCGGGCCATCGTGGAGGAGGGCGGCATCGAATTCTTCGGAATCCCCGCGGGTAAACTCAGACGTTACCTTTCCCTCCGTAATATCGCGGATATTTTCAAAGTCCTGGCGGGCTTTTTTGCCGCCCGGAGGATATTAAAACGGAAAAAACCGGATATGATCTTCTCCAAAGGCGGCTTTGTCAGCGTTCCCCCCTGTGCTGCCGCGGCCTCCCTGGGGATACCCCTGTGTACCCACGAATCGGATCTGAGCCCGGGGCTGGCTACCAAAATAAACGCCCGCTTTGCCCGGCTCATCTTTACCGCCTATGCGGATACCGCCCGGTTCTTCCCTCCGGCCTATCAAAGCCGCCTCCGCCTCGTGGGGAACCCTATCCGCCCTGAATTCCGGGACGCGGATCCTGATAAAGGACGGGCCTTCCTCGGTCTGGGCCCCCGCGATCGGATCCTCCTCGTCCTGGGGGGGAGCCAGGGCGCCCGGGAAATCAACGAACTGGTTCGGGAAAGCCTCCCGGAACTGACCGGGCCTTATGTGGTGGTGCACCAGACCGGCCCCGGCTGGGAGCCGCCGGCTTCGGTGAAGGCGGAACGATACCGGCCCTATCCCTACTTCAAGGGGGAAATGCCCCACGTCCTTGCCGCCGCGGAACTGGTCCTGGGCCGCAGTGGGGCGGGTACCCTCTGGGAATGTGCCGCCCTGGGCCGGCCCATGGTACTGATCCCCCTCCGGGGTTCAGGAACCCGGGGGGATCAGGTGGAAAACGCCCGGTACTTTGAAAAGGCCGCCGCCGCCGTGGTACTTCAGGGAGACGCGGGAGCCGCCGCCCTGGGGGAGACGATCCGGTCCCTCGCGGCGGACGGGGATCGCCGGGCCACCATGGCCCGGGCTGCCGCCGCCCTGGGGGCTGCGGACAGCATTGCCCTCATTGCCCGGGAAGTCCTTTCCCTCTTAAAAAAGGAGCCCCTATGAATGAAGCCGCCCTCCTGGCGCCCGTCGACATCATCCTGATCGCCCTCATCCTGATCCTGGTCATCCGCTGTACCCTCCGGGGTTTCATCGAGGAATTCATGTCCGTGGCCGCCCTGGTGCTGGGGATCCTGGGGGCGGTCTTTTTCCACCAGAAAGGAGGGGCCTTTATCAGGAGGGAATACCTGCAGAACCTGGAAATTATTCCGGAAGTCCTGGCCTTTGTGATCCTCTTCATCATCCCCTTTACAGCGGTGAAGATCCTGGAATATATAGTGAAGGATATCGTAACCCGGGTGAACCTGGGGGGATTCGACCGCCTCCTGGGGAGCATCTTCGGCCTGGTGGAGGGAATTACCCTGGCGGCCCTGGTGCTCTTGCTCATTGAGATACAACCCCTCTTTGACCGGGACCTGCTCCTGGCGAATAGTTTCTTTGCCCGCCATCTCCTGCCCCTCATCGGGAAGGTCCGGATCCTGCTTCCGGGAGGGTCTGCGTAGCATGTTTGAGAATATCCTCGGCCAGGCGGGGATTGGGCAGTTGTCCCGGGATATCGCCGCCGGCGCCTTAGCCCCCTCGCTCCTCTTTTCAGGCCCCCCCGCCTCGGGGAAGGGGACCGCGGGGCTGGAACTGGCCCGGATTCTGTCCTGCGAAAATCCCGGCGCTCCCTGGAACTGCATCTGCCCTGCCTGCACCCACCACCGGACCCTCACCCACCCGGATCTGCTCCTTCTGGGGCCCCGTTCCTTTTCCCCGGAGATCGCCGCCGCCGCCGCCGCCTATAACCGGGAGCCGGAATCGGTTTCGGCCCGGCTCCTCTTTGTCCGCTCCGTCCGTAAGCTCCTGGCCCGATTCTCCCCGGTCCTTTGGGAGGATGATCCAAAACAGGGAAAACTCTCAAGCGCTCAGCAGGCCCTGGAGGAGGACCTGGATGAAATCGCCCTGACCTTTTCCCCGCCTCCCGGTTCAGGCGGGGAGCCGGTAAAGGCCGAGGCCCTTAAAAAAATTTGCGGCCGGATCATCAAAGAGGCCCTCAAACTGGAGGCCGAGGGGATAGGCAAGACCGTCCCCATCGCCCAGTTACGGCGGGCGGCCTACTGGGGCCGTCTTGCCCCCTCGGGGAGGCACAAGCTCCTCATGATAGAAAACGCCCACCGTATGCAGGAGGAAGCCCGCAATTCGATCCTGAAACTCCTGGAGGAACCCCCGCTGACCCTTACCATCCTCCTCACCTGTCCCCAGCCGGAGGCCCTGATCCCCACCATTCTCTCCCGGCTGCGGCCCTACCGTTTCTATCCCCGGGACCAGGAAGCCGAGGAGGAGGTGATCCGCCGGGTGTTCCGGGAGAAGGCCGGGGAAAGCCCCCCGGAGGGGGCTCTCCCTCCGGGGCCTGCCGCTTCCGGGGCGAGCCGGATACAGGGCTATCTGGACTCCTTTCTCCCGGTTACCGCGGAAGATCTTTTCCCCCTGGCCGCCTGTTTTGCATCCTCCGTGACGGCGGCTTCCCTGGCGGAGATCCGCCGGAAGGGCGGCCCCTTGCCGGAGGAACTGGCGGTGCTGGACCGGCATACCGCGGCAATCGCGGAACAGGGGGGCCGGGAGAACGGCGGGGACATCCGGGAAGTCCTGGCAGGAACCCTCAGCGGGGCCCAAAACTTTGAGATTCCCGGACTCTTTTCCCGGTTTTTGGGGCTCCTCCTTACCCTGGTGTCCGCCGCCCTTCGGGAGGATCCTCCGGGGCCGGAAAAAATCGCCCTGGGAGATATATGGCTCCGGGCGGTGAGGGAAGCGGAGACTGCGGCGGGCACCTATAATCAGCGCCCCCCCGTAGTTTTGGACCGGCTCTTTACAGAACTCAGACAGGCTATGACGGCATATGCCTTGTTTTCCGGCTGACCGGGTAAATTCCCGGACCATAGCCTATACTCAAGGGGAGGGATATGAGACAGTTTATCAAACGGGCCCTGAGGAAGATCAATAAACTCACCCTGGAACAGATTCAAGATCTCCTGTTTTCCACCGCCGCGGAAATCGACCGGCTGGAAACGGTGCTGGATTCCCTCACCGAAGGGATCCTGGTCTGCGATACCGATCACAACCTGATCCTGGTCAATAAGTTGGCGGATCGGTTTCTGCCGGTGGCCCATGACCAGGAAAACGTCCCCATCTGGCAGGCGGTTCATCACGAGCAGGTTTCCGAATTCCTGGAGGCCACCCTGATAAGCGGCGACCGGGTGGAGGAGCGGGAATTTGATGTCGAGATCAAGGGCCTCCAGCGGCTCCTCAGCATCGGCGTCCTCCCGCTGGTGCAGGATCACCAGGTTACGGGTTCCCTCATTTATATAGAAGATATAACCGAAAAACGGGGCAAGGAGGCCAAGCTCCGGCGGGCGGAGACCCTGGCCAGCCTCACGACCCTGGCCGCCGGGGTGGCCCACGAGATAAAGAACCCTTTGGGGTCCCTGTCCATCCATATCCAGCTTATGCAGAAGGCGATGAACTTCAACCGGGAAATGTTCTTCAATGCCCACCCCGCGGGACAGGACAGCATGGGTCAGGATCCGGCGGAATATTTCAACCTGCTGGACAAGTATATCGCCGTGGTGAACGAGGAGATTGACCGGCTTAACCGGATCGTGGTGGATTTTCTCTTTGCGGTCCGCCCCATGAACATCGATCTGCGGGAGGGAAATATCAACGCCGTCATTGAGGAATTGATCAAATTTGTGGGCTACGAATTGGAAGCGGCCTATATCACCTGCGCCCTGGAACTGGGGGAA
This sequence comes from Spirochaetaceae bacterium, assembly GCA_031288215.1. Lineage (GTDB taxonomy): Bacteria > Spirochaetota > Spirochaetia > Treponematales > Breznakiellaceae > JAIRMO01. Next base: position 4,061 of record JAITRV010000084.1, read on the forward strand.
GATCTTCCCCGGCTTGAATTCGACGAACGCTATATCAAACAGGCCCTTTTCAACCTCATCAAAAACGCCATTGCCGCGATGCCCGAAGGGGGCAGCCTGACCATCAAAACCGAGGTGAAGGATGAGGAGGTACGGATAACCCTCTCCGATACCGGGGTGGGCATCAGCGACGAGAACCTCTCCAAGATTTTCGAACCCTATTTTTCCACCAAGGAAAACGGTTCCGGCCTGGGCTTAACGCTTGTTTATAAGATAATCCGGGAACACCAGGGGGAGATCGCCGTTAAATCCAAAGAAGGCGCGGGGACCTGCTTTACCATCATGCTCCCCATCCCCCAGCGGGAACGGCGGCTTATCGGTTACGGAGGCGCCCTATGAGGTTCCGGCTCCTGGTGGTAGATGATGAGAAGAATATCCGGGCGGGGTTGGCCGCTTCCCTGGAAATGGACGGCTTTGAGGTGGAAACCGCCGCCGCCGGGGATGACGGCTGGAAGCGTTTCCAGCGGGGGGATATCGACCTGGTGATCACCGATCTCAAGATGCCCGGTATCAGCGGGGAGGAGCTTCTCAAGCGGATCAGCGCGGAGACCCCGGGAGTGCCGGTGATCGTTCTCACCGGCCACGGAACCGTAGAGACCGCCGTGGAGGCCATGCGGAACGGGGCCTATGATTTTCTCACCAAGCCGGTAAACCTGGACCGGCTCTCCCTTCTGGTGAAGCGGGCCCTTCAGAACCGGGAACTGGTCCTCAAGCACCGGCGGCTGGAAGATGAACTGAAGCAGAAAAAGCTCTTTGAGGACATCATCGGGAACAGCGCCGCCATGCGGAAAGTTTTTGATACGATCAGCCGGGCGGCGCCGACCAAGGCATCCATCCTGATCACCGGAGAATCCGGGGTGGGGAAGGAATTGGTGGCCGACGCGATCCACGGCCTTTCCCCCCGGAAGGATAAGCCCCTGATCAAAGTCCACTGCGCCGCCCTGGCGGCGAGCCTCCTGGAGAGCGAACTCTTCGGCCACGAGAAGGGGGCGTTTACCGGCGCGGTGGCCCGGAAGCGGGGCCGGTTTGAACTTGCCCACGAGGGAACCCTTTTTTTGGATGAAATCGGCGAGATCGACCAGAACATCCAGATCAAACTCCTGCGGGTCCTCCAGGAAAAGAAATTCGAGCGGGTCGGCGGGGAGGAAACCCTGGAGAGCGACGTGCGGATCGTGGCCGCCACCAACAAGGACCTCAAGGCGGAAATCGAAAAGGGTAATTTCCGGGAGGATCTCTACTACCGGCTCAACGTGGTGACCCTTCTGGTCCCCCCCCTGCGGGAACGGAAGGACGACCTGCCCCTCCTGATCGCCGCCTTCCTCAAGGAATTCGCCCGGGAAAACGGCAAGGCCCTGGAGGGTATCAACGAGAAGGCCCGGGCCGCCCTCTATGCCTACGACTGGCCGGGAAACGTCCGGGAACTGCGGAACTGCATAGAAAGCGCCGTGGTGATGACCAAGGGCCCGCTGATCGGCGAGGGGGACCTTCCCCCGACCCTGCAGCGGACCCTGCAAACAAGAAGCGACGAAGGCTGGATCCGCATCCCCCTGGGTACGACCATGGAAGAATCGGAGAAGATCATCATCCGGGACACCCTTTCCTTTTTGAAGGGAAACAAGAGCCGGACCGCGGAAACCCTTGCCATAGGCCGTAAAACCCTGCACCGGAAATTGGCCGAGTGGGGGGATGAGCCCCCGGAGGCCCCCGGAGAGGGGGCTCTTGAAGCAAAAGGGGGCAGGTAAGGCCGGCGGCTCCCCCGCCATCTGAGATAGAGAGGGGAAACCCCCTTCGGGGGTCAAAATAAATGCAAAAGGAAAATCAAGATGAGGATGTTTTTTGGGGTTTTATTCGTTATGATACTGACCGGGGTACTCCCGGCGGAGGAGATAACGAACAAAAACGGGCTGAGTCTGTCCATTAACGGCGCTCTCGGGTTGTTATACGGTCAGAGTGAAGAAATTGTTTACCGGGATAAAAGAACCAGTGATAAGGCAAGTCAACTCCTGTGGGACTTGAAACCCCTGGTTTATGCCGGAGGGGAGGCCAATGTCCGCTGGCAAGGGCCGGGAAACACCTGGGGTATCTTTACGGACGCCCTGTTTAAGGCGGGCCTTCCGGGCAATACCGGCATTATGGAAGATAGGGATTGGGTGGTACTGAATTACCCCCAATGGCTTACCCACTATTCCGTACACGATAATAAGACGGAGCAGGCGTACTTGATAGATGCCCGTGTGGGCGCCTCCTTCCGGATCTTTGGGCCCTTTGTGCTCAAGCCATATATTACCTATAATTTTATGTTCTTTTCCTGGGCGGCAAAGGGCGGTTCAATCTTATATCCTTCTTCGGATGGTGATCATCGGTATTACTCCACCCCCATCAAGGTTATAAGCTATGAGCAGACCTGGCATATCCTGTCTCCGGCGCTTGCCCTTTATGGGGCCTTTAACCGCTCTTTTGATATTGAAATCTCGGCGGCCGTAAGCCCCTTTATATGGAGCAGTTCTGTGGATAACCATATTATGCGTAATTTGGTCATAACCGACGAGATAAGCGGCGGCCTGTTCCTTGAGGGGGGCCTGCGTTTTTCTTTTACCCCCGTGGACTTTTTTGCCCTCTCCCTTTCCGCGTCCTATAGAAATATCAGCGGTTCCCGGGGGGATTCGATATACAAAGAACCCGGGCAGCGGCTTGAACATCCCAATGGAAGCGGCTCCGCTTATTCCGTCTTTGACACCGGAATTATGGCGCGGTTTAGAATTTTCTGAGCAGGGGCCTTTCGGGGTCCTCCTCCCTCCCCCCGGTTTTGACGGAGATACCGGGGGGCCTACATCTTCAGTTTGTCCAGGAGGAATCCCTTGAATTTCTTGACCTGAAGGGAATCCGGCTCGAGGATCAGGGAGGCTTCACAATCCGCCAGCGCCTGGGGATAGTCCCCCAGGTGGTAGTAGGCCTGGCTCCGGCGGTAGAGACAGAAATTCTGGTACGGGTTAATGGCGAGGGAAAGGGAGAAATCGTCGATGGCCCCGGAATAGTTCTGTTCCACCGACTTGACCACCCCCCGGTAATAAGCGGCCTTGTAGGATTTGGGGTCCAGTTCCAAAGATTCGGTAAAATCCCTGACGGCCTCGTCGTAGTGGGATTGGGCAAAATTCGCCATCCCCCGGTGTTTGTAGATCAGGGAGGCGATGGAATTACCGGGGTTCATTTCAAGGATGCGGCTGTAAAAATTGATGGCATCCTCGAATCGGTTTCGGTTATGGGCCGCAAGGGCGCTGAGGAGGAGATCGTCTATGGACACCTTTCCCATGGGCAGGTCTTCAATCCCATAGCCATCGCTTTCGGGCATTTCACGTTCCTGGAAAAAGCTGTCGATGGACTCTTCGATTTTTTTGAAAAAGGAGCCCCGCCGTTTTTCCATTTCCCCGTTGAGCTCACGCTGATAGTTCCTGATTTCCTGAAAGGTAATATCCGCCAAGGCAAGGCTGGCATTGACCGCGGAGAGCTTCCGTTTCATCGGCTTGTCAAAGGGGCTGAATTCGGCTTTATAGAACAGTTCGTGTTCTACCTCCGCCCAGGCATCCTGGAGGATGGTACGGATCTGGATTTCCGCCACCTCAATGCCGCAGTACCCCCGCTGCCGATGAATATCCTCGGGGATGGTTATGAGCAAATGGGTGGATTCATAGCCGAATTCCTTAAAAGAAAAATTTGACCCCTTGTGGTCCACTTCGATGATCTCAAAATTGCGCTTCAGGGTCTCTTCAACGGTGGTGATATCATCAAGAAAGGGGCACACTATCCTGATGCCAATCAGATCGGTGATAAGCGGAACCCCCGTCCCGGGGTTGCTCTTGAGGAGTTTGAGGTATTTTTTATAATAGCTCCCAAAATCCTTGAGGCGCCCCTTTACCGTTGAACGGGAGGGAAGCGCCAAAACCACGCTTTCGATCCGTTCTTCCAGATCCCTGGAAACCAGCGTCCTGGTCTCCAGGAATTGTTCATAGATCCTCTGAAGTACAATTCTATCAGGAAGCCCGGTATTTCTCATCACCGCACCATGACCGCATAAAAAGGAACTTTCGCAGGGGAAACGACGGCAAATTGGCCCATACAGAACCGTCCAAAAAACCGCGGTTTTTTGGACAGCCCCATATCGTTTCCGGCTTGCTTAATTGGTATTATTCGTCTCTGTGGGCCTAAAGGTATTTTCCGTAGCCTTCTTCTGGCTTTCCAGATACCGGAGCACCTGGCCCTCGCCAAACTGTTCCATCTCCCATACCTTCTTGGCGGTTTCCCGTTCTTTGATGATATTCCACACGGATTCATCATCAATATCCCGGTCCGTATCGAGCACGGCCTTATCGTAGATGATCTTGACATCCTTGAAATAACCGATAAAGTCGCCGCCTATATCAGCCCCATCCCGGCGGATAAGAAAGCCGCCGAATTTCAAGAAGGGGGTGGAAAAAGGATACAGGGGGTATATCCGTAATTCCCGGTTCCGCACCTCAGAAATATAGGAGGGATTATCCCAGCGGAGTTCTCCCCACCCGTCATAGTTCAGGTACCCCATGAACACATTCTGGCTGTTTCCCTGGGAGTCGATAAGGATCACGGACACCGAATGGGGGAAATTGAGGCCGTAGGCGTTTATCGCCACGGATTTAAGGGTTCCCACATTCTTTACCACCCCATAGGCGGACTGGGTATTATCGACTTTCCCGTCATCTCCCGCAGCGGCCTCAAAGCGGCTGGGTTGGGTAATTCCATTTCCCCCTTCCACCGGCTGGATATTTCCTTCATCGTCTATCTCCGCCCCAGGTTCAAAGGCGGGAATATCAAAAGGCGGCTTTATCATAGCCCAGGAATTCCAATTCTCCACCGGGAAATGGATCCGGACGCCCATGACCGTCCCCCACTGCTTGGAAGGGGATTCCATGGTATAACTATACGCCCGGTTTGCGACATTCTGGGACGATGAGGCAAGGACCACATCCCAATTGGCTATGGCAAGGGAGGTTTTCATCACCGATTTTTGTTCGGTAGTGAAGCTGCCGCCGGCAACATTGGAATAATCCATCATGGTCTGGCGGTTCTGAGTAGGTTTGTTTTCGTTGTTCTGATCGGGAATAATATCTGCCGTAAGTTTTGAGAAGTCAATGAGTATGGCTTCTTCCGCAGACAGGGACCCCACGATAAACAACACAATGGCGACAAGAATGAACATCCGTTTCATTCGAAGCTCCTTTCAATTTTTCACAGTATTCCTTGATAATAGAATTATACAAGATTCAAGTAATTTGTCAACGCCTTTTGTCCATTTTGCCCCCTTTAATTGAAATTTGCACGAATTTTTATCGCCTTTCAATCTCATTCCCGTTGATAAAAAATTTTACTTCCTTTACATAGGGAAAATTTCTCAGGATTCCCGTTCTGAGAACCCGAAGATTGTTAAAAACATTCCCTCCTTCCAGGGGGGGCAGCGCCGCCGATTCAGAAAAACCGGCGTATACCCTTCCCTCCCGGTATAAGAGGGATTCGAGCCTGGCCTCCCGGGGAAAAAGGGGGGCCGCTCCCGGAAGAGCGGGCCCTAAAAGGACCTCTTCCACATACCGGCATATATCGGTTTCCCTGGAGTCGGATCGGGGAAAAAACCGGTCTTCTACCATCTCCGTCCCCTGATTAAGAGCATAAAACATTAAGGTCCGCCTGACAAGGCCGTTCTTAAGAAAATCCATCCCCGCCAGCATGGCAAGGATCAGGAGGTAGAGCATCCGCCGCTTATGCCTTTCAGAAAAAATTTTGAGGATTTTTACGGCGGTATCCTTGATTATTCTTTTCATGGCAGGGCGGTAAATCCTCCGGACCGTTCAAACATGGTAACAAAATCCACAATACCCTTATATAACGCTTCGGAAAGCTTCTTCAAGTGGCCCTCATCGGTCATAATCCTTGAATCTTCTTCATTGGTCACAAAGCCCAATTCCACCAAAACCGAGGGCATCCGGGCATTCCGTACCACAAACCACTCCTCCGCCTTGATACCCCGGGAAGGCATGGAAAAGGTCTCGGCTTCTTTGAGGCGGTTGATGATAAACTGGGCCATCATGATGCTCTCGGTGGTAAATTCATCTTCCATCATGGCATTGTGGATGGAGATGAGTTCCGCCGAGTCGCCGTATTTGTCCTGATCGATGACGGTCCGCTGGTATTCCGGAGTGAGATACCATACCTCGAAGCCCCGGGCGGCCTTGTTCAGGGAGGCGTTGGCGTGGACGGAGATGAAGAGGATGGCCTCGTTATCCCGAAGGGGCACCGAATTGGCGATGGATACCCGATCCTCCAGGGTGGGATAGGTGTCGGCCTCCCTGGTGAGGAAGATCCGCTTATCCGGATAGGCTGAAACCAGGAGTTTGTGGAGTTCCCGGGAGGCCCGGAGGGTAATATCCTTCTCCGCCACCTGAACCTCCCTGCCGCCTATCCGGTGGGTTCCCACGGCGCCGGTATCCTTCCCCCCGTGGCCGGGGTCCACCACGATGGCGGCGATCCTGAACCGGGCAAGGTCCTCCCGGAGGGCCCGGTCCAGGACTTCCCGGAGGGAGGCCGCAAAGGATTCGGGAAACCGGAGGCTCCCTTCCTCAATATACGGGCTGGGTACCGGGATAATCTCCCGGCCGTCAAACACCACCAGCGCATCTTCCCCGATACCCCCCGTCTCAAAGGCGGCGGAGTGCCCGGAAAGGGTAAAAATGCCGGTACGAAAAAAGGGATCCCAGGAGAGTTCCCCCCCGAGCTGTCCCAGGATCTCATCCAGGGATAGGGCCCGTTCCCTTCGTAGGGTCTGGGCGGGAAGGATGCTCCGATTAAGCGCTAATAAGAGGAGTATAACGACGGATCCCTTGAGCAGCTTCATCATTGTTTCGGCGCATCCCCGGCGATCTGATTGACCAGGCAATCCACCATATAGGCCCCCCCCTGGCAGCCGCCGCGAATCACCGCGGACCAGAAGCGCCGGCCCAGGGGGATGCCTGTCCCTTCCGGGGCTCCCATGGGAAGAGGCAGGCCGGTGAGCCGCCGTACCAGGTCCAGGGTTTCCTCCACGGACCTCCCCATATAATCCCGGATCCCCGATTCGGTCAATTCCGGGAAGGGAAGGATGAAAAATTCCGGTTCTACCCCGGGGGGAAGGACCGGCTCCGGGAGGGCGGCGAGGCGGTCCTCCAGGGAAGAGGGAACCGCAAAGGCATTGGGGATGGAACTCGTGAGGCGGAAGGGGCCGGAGGCGAGAAAGGCGTCGGTTTCCGGGTCCGGCGCTTCCAGGCGGATGGCGATGGACCGGACGGCCCCTTCCGCGGCGTTGACGGCGGCTTCCCGGGTGGGGGCCGCGCTGATCACGTTGCCCCCCTTGTCCACGTTGTTCTCGGGGAAACGGAGACGGTCGGCGGGTTTTGCCCGGAGGAAGAGGTCTTTGACAAAGGCCGCAGCGGCAGCCTCCTCAAGGCCGTGGAGGGATCGGACCCTCCCGGGGATGGAGATGAAGGCCCGTTCCGCCGAGGTCCAGTTCCGGCGGACCTCCAGGCCCTCCGGTCTCTTTCCCAGGGCCAGGAGTATCGCCGCCCGGACGGGTTGCACCCCCGAGGCATAGGGGTAGGTCCAGCCGGACATATAGCCCCCGGAGAGGCGGGCGGCGATTTCCCCGATCATGGGCCCCTGGGGGGTGAGCTTCAGGTCCCCCTTGGCGGCCCCCCGGGTAATCCCCAGGGAGCGGATCCCCGCGGCAAAGACCTCCATGATCCGGTCCCGGGAAGCATCGTCCAGGGTACTGGGCATGGTATGGCCCATTTCAATAAAGGAAGGGGGGAAGAAGATATGCCGGTCCGCAAAACCGCAGAGGGTGATCTCCCCGTCGTATACGATGGCGTCGGCGGAGAATTCCGGGCCCTCCATGTATTCCTCCAGAATGGCCCGGCCGGACCGGGAGAAACGGAGGGCCTCCGGCGCCGCGGCCTCCAGGTCCTCCGGGGAATCCACCCGCCGGCAGCCCCGGCCCCCCATGTTATCCACGGGTTTTATCACCGCGGGGTACCCCGAAGGGAGGCGCGGAAGGGGGCCGGGCGTTTCCCCGGGGCCCGGGGCGCGGAGGATCCGGAAGTCCGGGGAGGGGACGCCTGCCGTTTTGAAGCAGCGGCGCATCCGCTCCTTGTCCGAGGCATTCAGGGCCGCCTCGTAGGGGATGCCCGGCAACCCCGCCTGTTCCGCGGCGTAGGCGACGGAGGCGGAGAAGTCGGTTCCGGCGGTCATGATCCCTGAAAGCCCTCCCTCCGTCATGAGGGTATGGGCGAAGGCGGCGATCCCTTCCTTGTCCTTGAGATCGATACATTCAAAACGATCCGCCAGGGCCGCACAGGGGGCACGGGGATCCCCGTCCACCGCGACGGTTTCAAGCCCCATCTCTTTGGCTATCCGCAGGGCAGGCCCCTGCATGATCCCCGCGCCGAGGATCAGGATCCGTTCAGCCTTGGGCATGGTTTTCTCCTTCTGTTCTTTTCACCCCGTAGACCTCAAAGGTATCCCCCAGGCCGAAAAGGCCGCTGATGCCGGAGAGGAACCGGTAGACCGCTCCGGCTTTGTTTTTCGCCCGGCTGCCCAGCAAGGGGAACCGTTCGGGGTGATGGCCGGTATAGACGATTGCTTTCAGGGTAAACCCAAAAGCCTCCAGGAGCTTCCGGCACTTCCCGGGGGTCCAGAGGGTCCAATGGTCCGGGGGGCTCTGCTCCAGGAAGGCCCGCCGGGATTTCCGGCGGGAAATCCCGGAAAAAGAGGGGGTGGAAAAGGCCAAGACCCCCCCGGGCTTGAGCAGGCGGTGTATTTCTTCCAGGGCCCGCCGGGGGTCCTCAAAATGTTCGATCACGTACCAGAGGCTTACCACGTCAAAGCCCCCCTCCCGCAGTTCCCCGGGGGTGTCGGGGAAGAAGCCCCGGTAAGCGGGGAGGCCCAACGCCTCCCGCACATACCGGACCGCCCCTTCGGCGGGATCGATCCCCACCGGGGAGAAGCCCTCCTCCCGGGCGGCGGCCAGGAAGGGCCCATAGGCGCAGCCGATGTCCAGAAGCCGATCCCCGGAGCGGCTCCCCCCTTCCCCGGACAGGATACGCCGGATACGGCGCAGCCGGGCCCTGCCCATCTGTATCAGATGGGGAAAATCCTCCAGATAGGTCTTTCCATACTGCTTTTTGTAGGAGCCGAAGAAGTAATCCTCCGCATATTCGACGGGCGGCCTCGTGAGCCTGAGCATATAGACCATGCCGCAGGCCGGGCAGCGGCGGTAGCTTCGGCGGGGAAACCGGGCCAGGACCGGACCTTCCGGCGCGGCAGCGCAGACCGGGCAGCGCCGGGGAGCGGCCGGGGAGCAGCCTGCCAGGAGGGCGGCGAAGGTCTCATCTCCCGCCCGGCCCGCTTCCAGACGGCGGGCGGCCCCTTCCGAGGCGGCGGCGATCCGATCGAGGCGGCGGCGGGCGAGAAAACGCCCCAGCCGGGCGGCCCCCCGCCGGCCCCGGCCGCAGGAAGCGAAACCCAGAAAGCGGCCCAGCCGCTCGTGGTAGGCCCCGGGGGATACCAGGAGGACCGGGAGGCGGGCATGGAGGGCTTCGAAGGCGGTGAGGCCGAAGTGGGTGATCAGGAGATCGTATTCGGCGAGGCGTTCACGCAGACCGATGACGCCTTCCAAGACCCGGATCCCCCGCTCTTCCAGGGCCTCCGCCGGGACCGGGAGGGGTTTCCCCGCTCCGCCCCGGACCAGGGTGATTTCGGTATGGGGGGGATTGGCCAGGGCCAGGGCCGCGGGGACCGAAAGACCCCGGGGGTCCTCGGCGCCGAAGCTCACCAGGACCTTCAGGGGGCCGCGGGGGGGGGTAAAAAAGGAGGATCGCCGGTTATGCGGCCGGGGCAGGGTCCCCAGGGCGCTGATGTTGGGGGAGGAACGGCCGGGCAGGCTGGGGAGGAGGTCGATGAGGAAGTCAAAGCGATCCCGCCGCGCCCCCCCCTCGTCGATACCCGCCAACGGCCCCAGGGCGGACCAGGTCCGGTACTCCCGCGGGGAGGTCCTGAAATTGTCCAAAAGGATCAGGGCCCAGCTCCCCTCCCCTCCCCCCTTGAGGGCATCGACGGTCCAGGCCGCTTCCCAGGGACCGGCAAGGTTCAGGAGCCCCGCAAAGCCTTCGGGCTCCAGGCCGGCGGCGGCGAGACCTGCCGTCCCGGAACCCGCCGGAAGATGGAGAAAGGCCGTCAGACCCAGGGCCCGCAGATCCCGCACCAGGGCGGCGGAACGGATCAGGTGGCCCCCTCCCCTCCCCTCTCTAATAGAAGGAACCGCTAAGATCGCGCCGTTCATGGAAGGATCCCCCAGGTACCGGCTTCCGCCGCCGGCGCAAAGGTTTTATGCCAAGCCCCGATGATCGTCTCCCCCTGGGAGGGGAAGATCGACCCCTTCAGGGCCTCCACCAGGACCTGGGCCCGGAGGAGATCCTCCGGGGTGTCCACGGTGAGCCGGAGGGAGGGGAACTGCCAGATCCGGGGGGCCAAGGGCCGGTGGAGCCGGAATAGTTCGGGCCGGCCGTAGAGGTAGGGGCAGACGTGTTCCCGTTCCGCCGGGGAGGCGGCCTCCCGTTCCGCCCGGAGCAGGGCTTCGGCAGCCGCCGATTCCACCCCCGCCCCCAGGGGGAGGCCGGAAAAGGCGGCGTAATCCGCCTGAAGGTCCTCCCCTTCCCGGGCGATTTCTTCCGCGGCATCGGCGAAGACAAAGGGGTTGTCCCCGGTGGCCCGGATGATCCGGTCCGGGGAGAAGCGGCGGATAACCTGGCAATAGCGCCCGAGGACGTCTTCCTTGGGGCCGGTTACGAGTTCAAAGGCCGCCGCTTCCGCCAGAGGGGCAAATTCGGCGGCGCAGTCTTCGGGACAGGCCAGGACGTGGAGGGCCGCGGGGACGGTTTTCAGGGCCTCCATCACCAGGGCGAGGAGGGGCCGGTCCCCAAGGGGGCGCAGGCTTTTCCGGGGCAGGCGGCTGGAATCAAGCCGGGCCTGAAGTATCAGGGCGGTCATGATTCGGGCCGGCCCCACCGGTCGGTGATAAGGTGCGCGTCGGCCCGGAACCGGTAGCGGTTGGTCCTCACCCATTCCCGGGCTGCGGAAAATTCTTCCCAGGCGGAAAAGGGATCGAAGCCGGTCCTGATAAAGTAACCCGGAAAATGCCGGAGGGGGATATGGGCGCTGTCCCCCCGGAACACCGGGGCCAGGTTTTTCAGATAAAAGCGGCGGTAGCTTTCCTCGGCGGTGCTGTCCTCAGCGGGGACCTCCCCGTCATAGCAGAGCCTGACCAACTGGGTACATTGGATCTCTTCCCCCCAGAGATAGGAGCGGAAGCCGAAATCCATGAGCTGCCAGTGGAGGTTTTTGAGACTGCCGTCAAAGCCCCCCAACCGGATGAAGCGATCCCGGTCGTAGATCCCCACCCCGTCGAAGGGGTAGAGGGAGGGAATCCCTTCCCGAAGGGGCACGAAAGGAAGGGTTTTGAGGGTTTTTCGGGAAAAGGCCGGGGCAATCATCGTGGGCAGGGTCTCATAATGGGAATTCTGGATCACCGGGATCGTGCAAAGCCTCCGGTAAACCCGTGCGGTGTCCTTCCCTTCCCTCTCGGCGGGATCGGCGGCGATCCGGCTCGCAATCTTGGCGGCCCCTCCCCCATGGAGCAGGCGAAGGTCGTTCCAGAGCACAAAGAAAAGGGGGCTTGATAATTCGGAAACCGCCAGGTTGATCTGTTCCCCGGCGGTGATCGTCTCTTTGAGGAGGATGAAGCGTACCGAAGGAAAGCGGCCGGAGAGTTCCTCCAGATCGTAGCGTTCCAGGGCTCCCTCCATGGAGATGATATAGTCAAAGCCTATTTTTTCCAGTTCCTGAAAAAGGGTGCGCCGGGGATAACGCCCCCCCCGGTTGAGGAGGATCGCCGAGAGCCCTGTGGAGGCGTTCCGTTCGATGCCCCCCACCGCGGTATAGGAGGTCATAGGATGGTTAAAAATTGTAGGTATAGTATTCATCGCATCCCGCACATAAACCGGCATATTCAGAACGCGTCTGTTCCCGGTAGAGCGCTTCTCCCCGTGCCCAGAGGACTTCCAGGTCTTCCTTCAGGGCATTACCCAGGATTCGCTCGCCGGCAATATCCTCCCGGCAACAGGGGACCCTTCCGTCCAAAAGCACCGGCATATCCCGCATCAGATGCCAACAGGGGTTGCGCCGTACCGGGGAGAGATCAGATGCCTGGAGGGCCGGCAGATACCCGCAGAAGCTGTCGTATTTCTGGATGATCACCTGTACCCCCGCCCCCTGCCAGGCCCGGTAAAAGATTTCGATATCGTCCTCCGCTCCTTTGACCCGGACCGCCTGGACATAGGCGTCCCGGGGGAAAAGGGCGGCAAGCTGCCGGGCGCATGCTACCGCTTCGGGGTATCCCGAACCCCGGACCTCCCGGTAGCGTTCCGGGTGCATGGCGTCCAGGGAAACTATCCAGGAAAGGGGGGCCTGCCGGTTCTTCCGCGGAGCGGCCTGCCGTGCGAGGATCGCCAGGGCCTCCAATTCCCCGGTTTTCCAGCCCAGGCCGGAGGTCTCGATCACCAGGGACAGGGCGGGCCGGTCCAGGACCAGCCGGATAAGCTCTTCCCGCCGGGGGTGGAGGGATAATTCCCCCCAGAGGGAGAGATCCACCACCGCATCCCCGGAAAAGGCCTCGATCTTATCCAGCAGGGCCGCGAAGTCCCCGGGATCCAGGAACTGCGGACCTTCGGTCCGATCCCGGAGGCCGGATCGAGGGTAGGGGCAGAACGCGCAGGTCTGGGGACAGGGCCCGGCGGCCTGGATGGGATAGAAATTGGGGAGGGTCCTGAGGAGTTCAGGCCTCCCGGCGATGATCTCTTCGGCGGAGGCGGCGGAGTTGAGGCCCGCGGAGAAGAGGCGGGCGGTGAGGAGGAGGTTCCGCTTGGAATCGGCGCAAAGCGTCAGGCGGTGATGCCGGAGATCCACCGGGGAGATTTCGGTTTCTATATCGAAGGAATTAATATCCTCCTGGATCACGGAAAAAACCGCGTCCCGTTCCACCGGCTCCTCCGCATCTTCCGCCTTGGTCAGCATTTGGGCGAGGATCCTCGCGGTTCTCGGGGAAAAGACTTCCGGAGCGAGCCCATAGGGCCAGCCGTCGGCATAGGAATACTCCGCGGCGAAACGCAGATGCCGCCTCCGGATTGCCCCGGCCAGGAGGGGGTCCAGGAGGGGACAGTCCGCCCAGGCATAGTAGGTCAGGTCAAAGCCCGTCGACGCCGATGCCAGGGTATCCAGCAGGGCTTTCTTGGTCCAATTTGAACGGGAGATGATTTCATACGGTCCCGGGGGAAGGGCGGCGGAGGCCAACGGGCGATCTTCCCCGGTTAAGAGCAGGGTCTTTTCCACGGCGGGAAAGGAGGCGGTCCGTTCCAGGGCCAACTCCAGGGCGCTTTTGCCGGAAAACACCTTCTCCAGGGCAGCCTCCGAAAGACTTCCCCCATACAATACGGCAAGGGCATTCATATAATAGGATTATCGGCAGATTCTCATACGGGGTTAAATCAAGGGTTTTCCGCAATGCTGCTAAAAAA
>JAITRV010000130.1 GCA_031288215.1 Spirochaetaceae bacterium
AATGCCGATGATAGCCCCCGCGAGAAAACTCATCCCCAGACGGATGGCCATGTCTATTTCCGTTAGCCCTTCCATAATAAAGAAGTTTAATCCAAAAGCCGAAGAAAAAAAAGGGTGCCAAAAAGGGTGCCTGGCACCCTTTTCCCAAAAAAGGTGCCAGGCACCATTTTCGGCGGCGCGGCCCCCGGCGGCCATATCATGGTACATGCTCCTGCGCGGTACATGCTTCCCGGGAAACAAGCCGGGAATCCGCGCCGGCGCCGAAGAGCCGGGAACGGCTTTCCTGGTAGATGCGGCCGGAAACGGCCCGGTGGGGCAGGGCGGTGAACGCCGGGGAGGCGCCGTCGGGGATAAGGTCCCGGATCAGGGGATCGCCGATCACCGCCTTAAAAGGCCGGGCGGCCAGGGCCTGCCGGGCGTCCTCTTCGGATATGAAGAGCCGGTCCCCGGGGCGCAGGAGTTCCTTCCCCTGGGCAAAAAAAGTCCCGACGGCGGCCTGTTCCCCCCCTTCTTCCAGGCAGGAGCGGAGGGAGGAGCAGAGCAGGGCTTCCCCCAGGATCAGGGTAAGCGCCTCAGCGCCGCCTTCCTTTACCGGGGGGAAAACCCGATCCGGCTTTTTTCCCTCCGCGGCCGCCCGGAGGCCGCTCCGGATCCGCTCCTCCTCGCCGCCGCCGATGGGGAGGCCCGCCACGAAGGGGATGCCGTAGCGTTCCTCCAGGAAACGGGCCAGGGGAAGGGCCGCGGCGGTGATGACCCAATTCACCCCCGCGCTGCCGGAGGCTGCTAGTTCGTTCAGGGAAGATCGGGCCCCCCAGATTGCCCCCGTTTCCAGAGCCTCGGCGCGGAGGAGGCTTTCCAGGGCGTCCAGGGCCTCATCGTCAAAGCCGTCCAGGGCCGAAGCCCCCAGGATATTGACCTTCCGGGGATGCTTGAAGGGTTCCTCCCGGAGGAACCGTTTGGCAATGGCGAGATAGGCGTCCCGCTGTCCCTGATCGTAATAAAGGAGGCCCGTGGCGGGAAACCCAAAGGCGGGCAGCCCGGTCCGCCTTTCCACCAGGGAGGCAAAGCCCTTGAAGTCAAAGCCTATCACCATGGGCACCGGGCTGCCGATGATGGTCACACAGGGAGCGCGGGTCTCCTCCAGGGCCCGCTGTATTTTTTCCAGGAGGCGCTCGTCATCCCCCATGATGGCGTCCATGTCCCGAAGCCCCGAACAAAAGGTGGGACTGGAACTGCCGAACCACCGGGGCTCGTCATAGCCCGTGTAGGTACCGGTACAGCCCGACGCGTCATGGATGACCGTCAGGCCCCCCAGATCGTGAAACACCGAAGCAATCCCGGAATAATCCGGGGAAAGGGGCGGTAAATTATACAACATATATGCCATACTGTTCTTTCCTTTGTAATAGGATCATCATACGGTAATATGGGCCGGTTCCAAACCATACGATTTTGAACCGGCCCAAGCATTATACGACCAGGCCGTAATCCTTCACCTGCCGGCGCAGATCCGATTTCCCTTCGCCGCTGAACCGTATCAGGGCCTCCAGGATCATGGTATAGCCCTCAAAGCCGTAGCGCTGTTCGTCAAAGGCCAGGGGGACCGTGACGGGCGCCGAGGTGGCGTACCCGGCTTCAAACCCTACGGCAATATCCGCCAGGGCCCGGTCGGAAGGGGGGCCGTACTTCCGCACGTGGTTGGGATTGGCCGCCACAATATCCCCCTTGAGGCGCGCCAGTTCCTCAAGGCTCGGCTTTTCAAAGGCCGGCAATTGGGACGTATAGATCCGGTTGACGTTGATGCCCCCTTTGACCAGGGCCAGGGCGAGGTTAAAGGGGGCGATGGTAACCGTGGAATCAACGGCCACCCGGGCATCTCCCAAGAGGGACCGGGCCCTTTCCGCCGCGTCCTCCATACGTTCCAGGGATGAACGGAAATACGCCTCCGGGGCCGGGGTATCGGCGGCGGGGGCAGCGCTATCCGCAAGGGAAGCCCCTCCGGAGCCCCGCAGAAAGGCGATAATCCGGCGGTACCCTTCCATCACCGTCTCCCGGTCAAAGGCCATAAAGGCGGGAAGGAAGGGAATCCCCAGGCGGGAGCGGAGATCTTCTGCCGCGGCCTTCCCCTCGGGCCTGAGTATGAGGGCGGCGGCGCTTCGGGACAAAGCCTGATAGGCCTCAAAGCCGGCGCAGTATTCAGGGTGCCGGATGGGGCCGAAGCCGCAGTCCGCCAGCAGCCGGGCCAACTCCGAGGTCTGGGAGGGGGGGCGGTATGCCCCCAGGACCAGGACCCCCCGGTCTTTCACGGCCGGCGGCTCAAGGAATTCGTATATCGACTTCTGAACCCGGATCCCCGGGGGCAGCTTGCTGTCCATGCTGATGGGGTTCATCCGGGCGATCTTGATGGGGATTCCCTGTTCCGCCTCCATCCGCTCCAGGGCCGCGGCGTGATCGGTTCCCAAAAGGTCGTCGATACAGCTCATGAAGATCATCATCGCCTTGGGCCGGGGTTTTACCCTGACCATGACCTCCCGGACCGCCCGCTCGATCTCCGCCTCGTAGCCCCCCAGGACGATTTCGTTATCGTTGATGCAGAGGTAGCCGATCCTGTGCCGGTAGCCCTGCTCTATGGCGGCGATGGCGCCGTGCCGGCCGCAGGCGGAGGGGCAGACAAAGAGGAGGTAGGATTCGGGAACCAGGAGGGCCACCCTGACCACCCCCCAGCCGCCGTGGGCCGGGGAGCAGTAATGGAGCCCCGCGTTGGCAGCCCCGTCTCCCAGGACCCGTTCCGGTTCCCGGACCAGTTCGCTCAGGGGCAGTTCGTCGGTATAAAAGTCCTTCATGATGCCTCCTGAACGGACAATTTGTCGGTGGACAAATTGGTTGCCACGAGGGAGGCCAGGGACCGGTAGATCCCGCTCATTTCGCTGGCGGGGAACTTTTCCAGCACCGTCTTCCCCTCGGCTTCGGCATCCTGCACCAGGGAACAGCGGGGGATCTCCCCGATAATCCCCGTGCCGATCTCCCGGGCGGCCTGTTCCACCAGGGCCCGTTCATGCTCGACATTGCGCCGGTTGAGGATAATGCCGCCGAGGGAGGCATAACTCCTTCCGGCGAAATTCTTGATGGCCTGGGCGATGTTATGGGCCGCATAGAGGGCCATCATTTCCCCGGAACTGACGATGATCACCTCGTCGGCATAGCCCTCCCGCATGGGCATGGCGAAGCCCCCGCAGACCACGTCCCCCAGGACATCGTAGAGGACCACATCGGGCCGGTAGGTTTCGTAGGCTTCCAACTCCCCGAGTTTCTCAAAGGCGGCGATGATGCCCCTGCCGGCGCAGCCTATCCCCGGGGTGGGCCCCCCGGCCTCGACGCAGAGGATGCCGTTAAAGCCCGGCGTCACCAGGTCTTCCAGGACCACGGGGCCCTTCTTTTCCCGAAGGACATCCAGGACCGTCCTGATGCTCCTGCCGCCGGTGAGGTTCCTCGTGGAGTCCGCCTTGGGATCGCAGCCTATCTGCATGACCTTAAAGCCTTCCATCGAAAGGGCGGCGGAAAGATTCGACACGGTGGTGGACTTACCGATCCCCCCTTTTCCGTATATCGCGATCTTTTTCATACTCCTGATCTCCATAATACTCAGTTTCGCCGGAAACCGCCTCCGGCCTGTTCCGCAATTTTGAATGAGTTCGGCTGAACGGTGTTAGTATAGCATAATATTAAAATTGAGACAATAGAAAATGTTTGTTTAAACTAAAAAAGTTATTGACAATAAACATTATCGGGGATACTATTCTGTTAGTAAATACTAACAGAAGGCCCATCATGAACACTTCGTGTTCATGTTCGATAGAATTAAGCGGCGATGCCGCCGCTTTTAAAAGGAGTTATCATGGTATACCTGAAGACCATATATCAGTACCTCATCGTGCTCTTTTGCATCCTGGTACTGAATTTTGCCCTCCCCCGTATCGCTCCGGGGAGCCCCGCGATGTACCTCATCGGGGGGCTGGATATCCAGTTCATGTCCCCGGAACAGATTCAGCAGGTGCTCCACGAATTTAAGCTGGACCTCCCCATCGTGACCCAGTTTAAGAACTATATCCTGGGGATCTTCCGGGGAGACATGGGAATCTCGGTGATCTACGGCAGGCCCGTCTGGGATATGCTCAAATACCGCCTCCCCTGGACCCTGCTCCTCATGGGGATCTCCCTCCTCCTCAGCGCCTCCCTGGGGGTCTTCCTCGGCGTCTTAGGGGCCTGGAAACGGGGAGGAGGGCGGGACCTGGGCCCCCTCTTTGTGGTGATGCTCCTCGGATCGGTGCCCCCCTTCTGGGTGGCCATGCTCTTCATCACCCTCTTTTCCGCCACCCTGAACTGGCTCCCCTCCTTCGGGGCCTATTCCATCGGGGCCCTTCCGGGCACCGGCAAATACCTGGCGGAGGTGATCCGCCACCTGGTGATGCCCGTGATGACCCTGACCATCATCAAAACCGGGTCCATGTATCTCACCGCCCGGTCTTCCATGATTATCGCCCTGGAAGACGATTATATCCTCCTGGCCCACGCCAAGGGGCTCCGGGAACGGAAGATCCTCTTTACCCATGCCCTGCGGAACGCGATCCTTCCTATTTATACCCACCTCATGACCGGCCTGGGGGCCATGGTGGGGGGAACCGCCGTGGTGGAAACGGTCTTTTCCTACCCCGGCCTGGGGAACACCATCTACGAAAGCGTCCGGGCCCGGGATTACAACCTCCTCCAGGGGAGTTTCCTCGTCATTTCCGTCAGCATCCTGATCTGTAATCTCATCGCCGATCTGGGGTATCCCCTCCTGGACCCCCGGGTCCGGCGGCAGGGAGCGGCGGCATGAAAAAGTTCGTTTCCCCGCTGCTCCGTCCTGAAAACCGCTTCGGTCTCCTGGGGGCCCTGCTCCTCACCGTCATCGCCGCCATGAGCGTCCTGGCCCCCCTCATCGCCCCCTACGATCCCTTCCAACGGAGCGGCCTTCCCTTCGAAAAGCCCGGCCCCGAACACCTCCTGGGCTGCAACGACGTGGGCCACGACCTCCTCTCGGAACTCCTCTACGGGGGCCGGGTCTCCCTCACCATCGGCCTTTTTGCCGCCTTCTACGCCACCGCCGTGGCGGTGATCGTCGCCCTCATCGCGGGCTACTTCGGCGGCCCCCTGGACCGTCTCCTCATGCGGGTGGTGGACGTGGTGATGTCCCTTCCCTTCCTGCCCCTGGTGATAGTCCTGGGGGTCTTCCTGGGGCCCGGCATGGGGACCCAGATCCTGGTGATTTCCCTGGTGATGTGGGCCTCCCCCTGCCGGGAACTCCGCTCCCAGGTGATAAAGACCCGGAACAACGGCTACATCGACGCCGCCCGGGCCATGGGGGAAAAGCCCTTCAAGATCATCCTCCGCCACGCCCTGCCGGACCTCATGCCCCTGATCGTCCCCCAATTCGTCCTGGTCGCCCAAAGCGCGATCCTCATCGAATCCTCCCTGAGCTTCCTCGGCCTGGGGGACCCGGTCTCCAAAAGCTGGGGAAGCATGCTCTTCTTCGCCAATACCCGGGCCGCCTTCCTCACCGGGGCCTGGGTGTACTGGGTGCTGCCCCCGGGGCTCTGTATCGCCCTCGCCTGCCTCTCCTTTTCCCTGATCGGCTTTGCCCTCTCCGGTAAGCGATCCCTGGAATACTTTCCCTACGGTTCCTTTACCCGGCCCCCCAAGCCCCCGTGCGGCGGGAAAGAAGCCCCCCGCATCCCCCTGGAGGTCTGCGACATCAGCGTCTGCTACAAGTCGGGACAGGATGAGTGCCTGGCCGTCTGTGGGGCCAGCCTGGAACTGGGGAACCGGGAGGTCCTGGGGATAGTGGGAGAATCGGGGTGCGGAAAAACAACCCTGGCCATGACCGTCCTGGGGCTCCTGCGGCATCCCGCGGAACTCTCCGGCGGCTCGGTCTTCATCAAGGGGACGAATGTCCTCTTCGGCGCCGACATGAAGATCCTCCGGCTCCGGGGGAAAACCGCCGCCTTTGTTCCCCAGAACGCCATGAACACCCTGAACCCGGTGCTCTCCGTCAGGAAGCAGCTCCTGGAAGCCATCAGGATCCACCGGAAGCTGCCCCGGGAGGAGGAAGCGGGGGAACTGGACCGGCTCCTGGGCTTCGTGGGGATCGACCCCGCGCGGAAGGACGCCTACAACCATGAACTTTCCGGGGGAATGAAGCAGCGGGTGGTGATTGCCATGGCCCTGGCGAATAATCCCGACATCCTCATCGCCGACGAGCCCACCACCGGGCTGGATGTCCTGGTACAGAAAAGCATCCTGGACCTCTTGATGGACCTCAAGGACCAACTGGGCCTTTCCGTCATCCTCATCACCCACGACCTTCCCCTGGCGATGAACTACAGCGATAAGCTGGCGGTGATGTACCGGGGGAAACTGGTGGATTACGGCCCCATCGAAGCGGTTTCCCGGCATCCCGCCCATTTCCACACCTGGGATCTCTTCAACAATTTTCCCCGGCTGGATCAGGCAAAAATATGGGACCGCCCCCCCGCCGAAACCGCCGATGGCGGCGCCCTGGAAGTCCGCGCCCTGTCCAAAACCTTTTACCCCCGGCGGGGCCTTTTCGGGAAGTCCGGGGCGCCGGTACCGGCGGTCCGGCGGCTCTCCTTTACGGTACGCCCCGGGGAAGTGCTGGGCCTCATCGGGGGCAGCGGTTCCGGAAAGACCACCGTGAGCCGCCTCATCGCGGGCCTCGAGCGGCCCGACAGCGGGGAGATACTCCTGGACGGCCAATCCCTGCTCCGTTTGCCCCGGGAGGAACGGCGGCGGGCGGCGAAGAAGATCCACCTGGTGTTTCAGGACCCCTACCAGTCCATGCGGAATTCCATGACCCTCTTCGATATCCTCAAGGAACCCCTGATCATCGGGAAGGACTATACAAAAGACGAAATGCGGGAACGGATCCATGCCGCCCTGGAGGATGTCCACCTGCCCCACAGTGAACTCTTTCTCCGGCGGACCCCCCGGGAGTTATCCGGCGGGCAGCGGCAGCGCCTCGCCTTTGCCCGGGCAGTCCTGGCGGAACCCCGGTATATCATCGCCGACGAACCCACCTCCATGCTGGATGTTTCCCTGCGGCAGGAACTGCTCAAACTCATGGAGGAATTGCGGAGCCGTTACCGGATGGGCTTCCTCTTTATCACCCACGACCTCTCCCTGGCCTACCATTTCTGCGACCGCCTGATGGTTATGAAGGAGGGCGCCGTCGTCGAAAACGCCCAGGCCCAGGACCTGATCCGCTATCCCCTCCACAGCTATACCCGCCGGCTCATCGCCGCGGTGGAAACCCCCGGCGCTCTTACCGCCGCCGATGCCCCGGAGGGGCTTCCATTGCGGCTTGCGGTGGGGCAGGGGCGGAATCTGAGCCTATGAACGGGTTGTTTTCTCAGGGAAACCCTGTCCGGCCCTTCAAGCCGATCCCGATTGTCGTCGTCATCCTCTTCGGAGCGGGACCCCTCTACGGCCATATCGCCGACGAAATTGCCGTCAAGACCACGGTGGAACTGCGGGAAAAAGACATCGGATTCAGCTTCGATATTTCTTCGGGGGTCTTATTCAGCACCGCCTTCCTGAAAACCCTGGACCCCGATAAAAACAAAACCTTTGAGGAAGCCCATATCCGCGCGTTCTCCGATTTTTTTCTTAGATCCGTCGATGTCCGGTCCCAGGGCGAAACCCAAGCGCTGATCCTGAACAATTTTACCGCTTCGGACTGGGATTTCTTTGCCGCGGGGATCTCCACCATCATCCTGGAATACTCCCTGCCCCGGGACCCCGGGGAGGATGCGGTTTCCGTCCGGGACCTCCGCTATGAATTTTCTTTTTATCCCAATACCGCGGTCTATTCCCTGAACGTAAAAAACCAGGTCCCCGGGGAATTGGCCGTCCTGGAGGAACGCCGGAACGAATTCCTCCAGGACATCCTGGAACTCCGGTATACCGGGGAAAGCCGGGCGGTGGCGGAGGCCCGGGCCGCCGCTATCGCCACGGCGGAGGCCAAGGCGGCGGAAGCGGCCGCGGTCCGGGCGGCGGCACGCAAGGAAAGCCCCCCCCGGGCCGTCCCCCTGGGGGAACTCCTCCGGAACGGCTTCGAGATCTTCGGAATCCTCCCCTTCCTCCGTTCCTCCGGCCCCAACCCCAACCCCAACCCCAACCCCGGCGCCATCAGTGGCGATGACAACGCTACCCGCAATGAAAGCCCCCCTGGGGCTGTGTTGGTGGGGCTCGCCGTGGTGGTGGGCTTTCTCCACGCCTTCACCCCCGGCCACGGGAAGGCCCTGGTGGGGGCCTTCCTCATTGCCAACCAGGGGACGCCCCTCCACGCCCTGTTCCTGGCCCTGGTCGTCACCGTGACCCATACCGTCAGCATCTACGCCTTCGGCCTCCTGGCTTCCACCGCCGCCCACTATTTCCTTCCCGGAGAGTTCGTCCCGGTCCTCAGCATCCTCTGCGGGATCTTCATCAGCGCCCTCGGCATCAGGACCTTTGTCACGCGCCTCCTGGGGACCGCGGCGGACCACGCCCACCTGCTCCCCAATCTCCGGGTTCTGGAGAAGGACCGGATAAACATCCTCATCGACGGAGCGGCGGCGGCGGCCAACGAGGCCCTCATCATCGCCGCGGAAGACGAGGGCCTGCGGGAATCCCTCAAGGCGGCGGGGGCGGAAGATTTCAACCTCTGTTCCCCGGGCTGTTCCGCCCATACGGGGAAGCTTTCGCTGATTTCCGCGGCCCTGCGGCAGCGGCAGCATTCGGAATTTTTCAAACTGGCCATCAAAACCGGCGCGGTGGACGCGGTGGTCACCGTATCGGACAAAACCGTCAAGCATATCGGCAAGCTCCGGGAGCGGACCTGGGTACAAAGCGGCGATTCCGTGACGGAACAGCCCCGGGAACTCCTCTTCCGGGCCATCAGGAACTATGCCGGGCGGGGGGAGATCGTCATCCCCGAGGAACGGCTTTCCTGGGGCAGGGTGGCATCCTTAGGGATCACCGGGGGGATCATCCCCTGCCCCGACGCCCTGGCGGTCCTCCTGGTGGCTGTTGCCGCGGGAAAAATCGCCCTGGGCATGGGGATCATCTTCCTCTTCAGCCTGGGCCTGGCCTTCGCCCTGCTGCTGGTGGGGATGATCATCGTCTTCACCAAGCGGCTCATATCGGGGCAAAGAAGGCTGGGCCGTATTGCCGCCTTTCTTCCCTATCTCAGCTCCCTCCTCATTACCGGATTGGGAGTCCTGATGATCATAAGCATGGTAAAGAACTTTCGATAGTCGAAACCCTTTTCAGGGTTTCCTGAACGGATAAGGAGCGGGATATGAAAAAGATAGCGGTATGCGGCAAGGGCGGGGTGGGGAAGACCACCGTTACCTCCCTCTTGGCCTATTGCCTTGCGGAACAGGGCCGGGAAGTTTATGCCATCGACGCGGACGTAAACCCCACCCTGGCGGAGGCCCTGGGGTTTCCCCCGGAACTGGTCGCGGAGATCCGGCCCATCGCGGATATGACCGCCTTGGTCGAGGAGCGGACCAAGGCGAAGATCGGCGAATACGGGTCCTATTTCAAGACCAACCCCACGGTAAAGGACCTCCCCGAGAAGCTCTCCCGGAAAATAAAGAACATCAATTTCCTCATGATGGGGGCCATGCGGACCGCGGAGCAGGGCTGCGCCTGTGCGGAGAACGCCATGCTCAAGGCCCTGGTGACCCATCTGATCCTCAAGGAAAAGGAAACGGTGATCCTGGATATGGTCGCCGGAACGGAACACATGGGCCGGGGAACCGCCAAGGGGGTAGACCTCATGGTTCTGGTGGTGGAACCCGGGAGCCGGAGCGTCAAGGCCGCCCGGGACATAGACCGGATGGCCGGTGAGATGGGGGTCAAGCGGAGGGTCCTCATCGGCAACAAGATCCGTTCCCCGGAGGACGAGGAATTCCTCAAGCGGGAACTGGGGGAAGGGGCTTTTGCCGGATTCCTGCCCGCCCATGACGACGTGGTCAGCGCGGAACGCCGGGGGCTGGCCCTCTACGAGTATTCCCCGCCGATGCGGGAACTCATCCGCGCCATGTGGGGAGCGGTATGCGCCGGGCGCGAAGCAGCGGCATGTACCGCACAGATCTTCTGAACTTCGCGGTAACATTCCCCGGATCTTCGGGTTGTACCCGGTTTCGGGGTTACTGTGCGAATTTTTTTTTAAGGAGTGTTGTATGAAACAACGAATTACCGTCTTATTGGGCTGCCTTTTGATCCTCGCCGGCTGCGGCGGGCAGAAACGCGAGACCCAAGTCGAAACCGGGACCTCGAAGGGGCCGCAGACCGCGGAAGAACTGACCATCGGGATCTATGATGACGCGGGCAATGTCTCAACCTGGGGGGGCGGTTCCTACAGCCCCTGGGTGCTGGACGCGGTCTGCGAGCGGCTGACCGGCCCCAACCCCTACGGCGCCGCCCCCGGCATGGTCCTGGCGGAGTACGTGAAACCCGTGAGCGAGGATTTCACCGTCTGGGAAATCAAGCTGAAACCGGGGATCAAGTGGCACGACGGAAGCCCCCTGACCTCGGAGGACATCAAATTCACCATTGACTACAACCGGGAGGGCCCCTCGAACAACCGCTATTCCCACCATACCAGTTCCGTCCCCCGGCTCCCCGGAGACGGGATCACCATCATCGACGAACTCACCCTCCGGGTAACCGGCGCCTTCCCCCTGCCTTATTTTGACCGGGAACCCTGCGCCGAAGTGCCCATCGTCCAGAAGGCCCAGTGGGAAAACATCAAGGACCCCCGGCAGTTTACCGGGAAGTCCATCGGCACCGGCCCCTACAAGCTCGTGGATTACCGGGTGGGGGAATACTACAAGCTCGAGGCCAACGAGGACTACCACATGGGGGCCCCCCTGGTCAAAAAACTCAACCTGGTGGTGATCCGGGATTTCTCCACCATGTTTACCGCCCTGCGCAGCGGCGAGATTGACGCCGCCGCCCGGAACCTTCCCCCGGAAATGGTGGAGGAGTGGTCCAAGCTCCCCAATATCAACATCATCAAAACCCCCTACCTCTGGGGGGCCTGCGTCAACCTGGATACGGCCAACCTCCCCTTCGGGGACCTCGGGGTGCGGGAGGCCCTGACCTACGCCTTTGACCGGGACGAACTCCTGCGGATCGTGGCCCTGGGCCACGGCATCAGCGGCAGCGTGGGCTACCCCCACCCCCGGGCCTTCCACGCCAACCCCGGCAACTCAACCCCCTACGACCCCGAAAAGGCGGCCCGGCTCTTTACCGAGATGGGCTATGCGGACATCGACGGCGACGGCTTCCGGGAAACCCCCGAGGGGAAGCCCATCAACTGGCGGATCCTGGTGGACGCCTCCGCTCCCCTCTACGTGCGGGCTTCGGAGATCATCGTGGAACACCTGGCGGCGATAAACCTCAAGGCCCACGTGGAAGCCCTGGAAACCGCCGCCTATAACGAGGTGGTCAACGTCACCGGCAACTACAACATGACGGTCATCGAATTTGTCCCCCACGGCCTGGCGGACGACGACATGATGATGGTCCTCCAGTACGGCGAGCAAAAGAACGACATCGTCCCCTACCCGCAGCGGGACCAGGCCCTGATCGACTGGACCCGGGCGGTCACCGGGGAGGAACGGATCGCCGCCTCCCACCGGCTCCAGACCCTGATCAACAAACACCCCAAACGGATCATGCTCTGGTACCCCGACGGGTTTTTTGCCTACAACAAGACCAAATACGACAACTATTCGGTGATCATGGGGGAAAACGATATTTTCCACAAGTATTCGTTCCTCCCCAATGAAGCCCGGAAGGGTTTCGTCCTGGAAGATTATAAGTAACCTGCCGTCACGGGGGGGCCGGGAGCCCCCCGGCGGGGTGGGGCCCCGGCTTAAAAGCGCAGGGTCACCCCAAACCCCGTATCGATGAACGCAATGATGGCTCCCGCCGCGTTCTTGGTGGTGACGGTCGAATTCGTAACAATGTTTCTGGTATCCCGATCTCCCTGGGGTCCCTGGATAAGCCGGTAAGAAAAGTTCAGGAACGCGTCCAGCTCCTTGAAGGGGGAAAAGACCAGTTCCGCCCGGGGATTCAGAAAGAGCCCCCCGGACATATGGTCGGTATACTGGATTTTATTGAGGAAATGAGCATCCTGCGCCTCAGCAATAATCAGGGGGCTTATTTGAAAGGAAAGCCCCAGGTTAAAGAACCTGAGAAAGGGGTAATGCACGGAAACTCCCCCGGCAAGGCTCAGCCAGGTCTGGGAATAGCTTATCACCGGTCCATAATACTTAACCGCGGAACCCCCGGCAAGCAGCTTATACCCCTCCCTGCCGTTCCAGGTAAATTTCATGTAATCCAAGGCGGCATAGAGGCGCAGACACAACCTGGAGAGGATCGGTATTGAAATGCCCGTGGTCACATCTACCATCCAGGCCCCGTTGGTATAATTGTCGTGGATAGAAGACTGGACGGTATTCCCCGATTCCGTCCAAATCGTCTCACGCACCTCCCCGGTCGTCCCGGTTTTCCCGAAAAACCCGCTCTGAAGATCCGTCCGGATAAAAACGCCGAAACCCTCCATCGGATCCCGGCGGGAAAAATCCAGGGCGGCGCCCCAAACAAAGAGGGGTTTTATATCCCAGGTCGTCTGTTCCTGCATCCCGGTGTTAGAATTCTTATAAACGAACTCCCCGCCGAATCCGTATACAAACCCCAGGGACGCGGAAACCGACAGGGTATAGGAAGATTCCCCCGCCCCGGTATCTTCTATTTGCCCATACAAGGCGAGGGGAATGAGAAAGATCAACAAGGCGCCGGCATATCGCTTCACGACCCCAGCATATACCACCCCCCCCGTGTTTGTCTACGGCAGAAAGCCAGTAACAGGTAACAAGTAGCAAGGAGCAAGTTTGCGTCACGAAAGCTCGTGAAAGGAGGAAGCAGGCAAAACCTTTCGAAATGACCTAGTGGAACAGCGGGAAACCGCGAATGCCACCCGGAAAGAACGAGCACATCACCGGAAGCGAGTGCGGACCTTTGGTCCGATGCATGGGCTTTGGTGACAAAGTTTGTGAAGCATAGACAGCGAACGCAAAAGCCGCGGGAATGAGCCACGAAAAACCAGTTGTATGAGGCTTTCGTTTTTGTCAGGGCGGGAGCAACAGGGAACCACGATACGCGAGTGGGGAACCTCAAGAACCCGCTTGTGCGGGGGAGGTGGTCGGAGAGCGGGGCAGATGCGTGGGAGGTCATACGGGAACGTTCAGAGCGAAGGTCTGCGAGGACTCATGGTCTCTGGAGAACAGAGCCGCCGACGGACGAGGCGGGGTATAAATTAACCGGGCGTTCACCTAAGCCTTGAGGGAGAAAGAGGCCAACACAGGGATGTGGCGGCAGGACGAAACGAAAGGCGATCTGCCGGTACCGCCGAATGACCGGAAATATCCGGGAGAAAGTCTCAAGCGTGTGGGCGGACCAAGGTCCGACATCATATCGATGTGGAGTGGATGTATTGCGCCTATGAACTGGCCCGGAGAGACGGGGCAAAGGGGATAGACGGGGTAGGAGCCGAGGAATACGAGGCGAACCTGTGGGAGAAGCTGCAAAATCTGGTAGACCGGCTGAAAAGCGGGTTATACCGGGCTCCGGCGGTGCAACGGGTGTATATCCCGAAAGCCGGGAGTAACGACAAGCGGCCCATAGGAATACCGACGTATGAAGACAAGATACTCCAGCGGGCGGTGCAACTGGTGCGGACCGGAGGTCCGATGACAGCATACCACACGAGAGACTGCGGGAGATACTGGGACAGCGGGTTAGTGACGGAGTGATAGCGTACACTCATATTGCTAAGCGAAACTTTTTCCAGAGGAACCGGATGCCTTAATCGGGCACGTCCGGGTCTGTGGGGGCTCCGGGGAGGTAACTCCCCGGTTCTACCCGGCCCTTTTAGAGGCTTTCTTGACACGCCTATCGATAACACGTAATAATGAAGGATAGAAAAAGGGAGGGGCTGGTATTGAAAAAGTTTGTTCTTGTTGCCCTGCTCCCGGCTTTGTTCGGG
>JAITRV010000156.1 GCA_031288215.1 Spirochaetaceae bacterium
CCGTGGGAATCCAACAATCAAGCGTCAAATTCCTTCCTGTGGAAAGTCCTATGGAAGGGGTTGTCTTGATCCAAAACGGAACCGCCCAGGCCATGTGGGCAAACGCCAGAGCTGCGGAAGCCTTGGAAGTCATCGAGGGGGTCAGGGCTATCGCGGAACTGGATACTTACGTGGCCTCAACGGTGCATGTCGGGATAGCAACCGAACAATACCTAAAGGACAATCAGCGGGCGGTAGAAAAGTATTTAAAGGCTACCGAGGAAATCTATCAATTTATTAAGGATAATCCCCAGCGTACTGCGGAGATCGTCAATATATTGAACGCCACGCCCACAGCGCAGGTTTTAACCAATATGCAGGCATGGATTAACTTTGTAGGATTCGATCAAAAGTTCTACGACGCTCTGGCAAGCCTCTATGCGTGGGCGGAATCCAGGGCGGTTATTAAATACGCCTACGACCTGCATACTTACGTGAATGTGGACGCTCTTAAAGCGGTCTTCCCCGGCAGAGGGGAGTTTAACTAGTAGGCGGTCAGTAAAGAAAGTGCGGGTGTTAATGGGGGGTCCGGGGGGCCTGGGACCTTCGGTCCCTAAGCCCCCCGGCGGGGCGTTGCGGGGCAGAGCCCCGCTGAGGGGGTGGTGGAGGACCGTAAGGCCAGAACCAGGGGGGTCGGACTAAAGTCCGCGACTTCCCCCCTCCTGAATATCACTAAGAAGGAGATACTATGGGACATCCAACGATTTATCCCACAGGGGTAACGATTTATAACCGGGACGCGGCCTGGCCGGGCTATACGGTTTTCCCGATGCCCCAAGGGGCGCTGCTCATCGACATGAACGGACGGGAGGTCCATCTATGGAAGGGCCTGCGGGGCGACCCGAACAAGATACTCCCCGGCGGGTTTGTACTTGGAAGTACCGGAAGCCGGGACAGCGAAGCCCATCCTTTCGACAACTACGATGTGGTACAGCTTGACTGGGATGGGAATGTTTGCTGGCGCTTTGATAGGAACGAGTACATCACCGACGCCGGCAAAGCGCCCCGCTGGGCAGCGCGGCAGCATCACGATTACGAGCGGGAGGGGGCGGCTGCGGGCTACTACGCCCCTGGAGCCGCTCCTAAGACCGGCGACGGGAACACGGTGATCCTAGTAAACCGCGATGTGTACGATCCGGCGGTTTCAGGGAAGACGCTGCTTGACAACGGTATTATCGAGGTGACCTGGGAGGGCGCGATTGTCTGGCGCTGGGACGCGGCGGATCACTTTGACGAATTTGGATTCAGTGAAGAAGCAAAAAACGTGATTTACCGGCTGCCCTCAGACATGGTGTCTCACGGGGGCAGGGGGTTTTGGTTCGCCCTCAACAGCATCTCTACCCTGGGGCCGAACAAATGGTACGACAAGGGGGATGAACGCTTCCATCCTGATAACATCATCCTCAGCGGCAGAAACGTCAACATCCTCGCGATCATCAGCAAGAAGACCGGCGCCGTCGTATGGCGGATCGGGCCGGAGGATGTTCCTTTCGGGCAGCTTATCGGACCTCATCACCCGCACCTGATCCCCCGGGGTTTGCCGGGAGAAGGAAACCTCCTGGTATTTGATAACGGCGGTTGGGCGGGATACGGTATCCCTAACGGTGTATCCCCATACGGGACCGCGGTGGAACGGCGGGATTATTCCCGGGTGCTGGAATTCAACCCGGTTACCAAGGAAGCCGCCTGGCAGTACACCCCCGCCGAAGCGGGGCATATTGAGCCGCTGGATTCGTACAAGTTTTACAGCCCCTTCCTGAGCGCGGCGCAGCGGCTGCCCAACGGCAATACCCTGATTACCGAAGGTACCAACGGGCGGATCTTTGAGGTTACGGCGGCACATAAAACCGTATGGGAATATGTATCACCCTATACAAAGACCGGCAAAACCGGCTTAAAAGACACCTGGATCAACCGGGCGTACCGCGTTCCCTATGAGTGGATTCCACAACTACCCAAGCCGGAGGAAACCGGTGTGGCGCCCCTCAATGTAAGCCGTTTCCGGGTTCCCGGCGCGCCCGCGGGACCCGGCGGAAAAGTAACCGTGATTGCGGGAATCAATCCGGAACCCGCCAAATTGATTGATGATCCCTTCGGCGCCGAAGTGGTGTCTGGTACGGCGCCGTCGAATTTTTGCGTGATCAATTCCGGCGAACGGAAGAAAAACAACGCCAAACAGAAGGAGTAATACATGGGACATCCCCACATATACCCAACAGGGACTACACTATACGATGCTGAAAAAGCGTGGAATGGTTATACCATATTTCCCTCTGCCAAGGGGGCGCTGCTTATCGACATGCGGGGCAACGAGGTACAGCTTTGGGCAGGACTGGACGGGTTTCCGAATAAGATATTGCCCGGAGGATATGTATTGGGTTCCTCGGGAGCCCGGAATCCCCTCCATGGGTTTCAGGATCAACTGGACCTCCTGCAAGTTGACTGGGAAGGAACTATCGTCTGGAAATTTGATAACAACGAATACATCAAGGACCCCGGTTCCAAGCCCGCCTCCGCCGCCCGGCAGCACCACGATTATCAGCGGGAGGGTTCATCCACCGGCTACTATGCGCCCGGAAGCGCGCCCCGGACCGATGGGGGAAAGACCCTTATTCTGACCCATGCGGATATTCAGAATAATATCATATCCGATAAGCCCCTCCTGGACGACCGGTTTATCGAGGTTGACTGGGCCGGGAACATCCTCTGGGAATGGCTGCCAAATGAACATTTTGACGAACTGGGCTTTGATGAAGCTGCCAAGAACCTCCTCTTTCGGGACCCGAATATGGTTCCCAGCGGACGGGGAGACTGGCTCCACATCAATTCCCTTTCTACCCTGGGGCCGAATAAATGGTACGACGCCGGAGACGAACGGTTTCATCCTGACAACATCATCTGGGATGCCCGGAACGCCAATATCCTGGCGATAACCGATAAGAAGACCGGTAAGATTGTCTGGCGCATCGGGCCGGATTTTGGGCTCAGTAAAGAACTCCGGGACCTGAACTGGATCATCGGCCAGCATCACCTGCACATGATCCCCCGTTTCCTTCCGGGAGAAGGGAACCTGCTGGTTTTCGATAACGGCGGCTGGGGCGGCTATGGACCGCCCTCGCGTACTTCCCAATACGGCATAAACGACAAACGCCGGGATTATTCCCGGGTCATCGAGTTTAATCCCCGTACTCTGGAAATCGAATGGGAGTATACCGCGGAAAAGGCGGGCTATCGGGATCAGTACCGGTTCTACAGCCCCTACATCAGTTCCGCCCAGCGGCTGCCCAACGGCAACACCCTGATTACCGAAGGCTCCGACGGCAGGCTCTTTGAGGTTACTCCCTCGTATCAAACGGTATGGGAATACATCAACCCCTATTATTCCCGCAAATTAGGGGGCATACTGAACATGGTGTACCGGACGTACCGCCTTCCCTATGAATGGATACCCCAGCTTGAGCCTCCCCGGGAAGCGTCGATCCTTCCAGAGAGCCTTTTCAGCGTCTCGAGGGCCAGCCCGACGTCGCCATAGAAGCCGCTCGCGGTGTTTATACGGAATTCGTGGGGCGCCGCGGGAGACAGGTCTTTTTTCCATAAGAGTGTACAAATCTCTCTCTATTTATCCTGTCATTTACCCGGAAATTCCCTCATAGTAACCTTATGGATAAAGTTTCGATAAATTTTAATCTAATACAATTTAACCTAACAAAATGTAAGCCAACGAAATTAACCATGACTGTCTTCGGAGCGGTTTTCTTTTTCGTTTCCGCCATATTCACCGGCACGGCGGCCCTCCATGCCCAACAGTACAACGCGGTGCCCCTAGATCACGGGGTATACGGGGTGATTGAACATGCGGCCCTCCGGGGTATTATCCGCAGCCCTCCATCGGCGAAGCCTTGGCAGGAACATACGGTTCAAGCGCTCCTTCCGGTAATCCTCGTCGCCGGACTCCGGTATCGTATAAAATCGAAACGCCGGCAGATTCAGCAGAAAGAATAGCTCCGCCGCATGGTGCTTCCCATGTCCAATGGTATGTTCCGGATTGTACCCTCGGTTCTTCAATGCATTGTTGTGCTCTCTTTCTTCCACCGCGCCCTCCCGCATACCACCAGTTTCTCCGCGTTCTCTACCCCTATCGTTTTGTCCGTTACCCGCCTGTTCCTAGACACAATCTCTCCCGTCTTCTCATTCCGTATCAGGAAATACAGGTAATTATGAGGTAATGCGCCTTGATTTAAATATCCCGCGGGTATATAGTTTCTCCGATGATCAAGCTGAAAAGTCTGAGCAAGCTACGGTTTCTCATCATTTTTGTCGGGCTTCCCTGTATTCAGTTCGGCGCCGTTCCGGAATTCACCCGGAACATAAAAGAGCGGGAGCTTCTCGCTTCCACGCTTTCAAGGGGAGAGACCTCCGAATCATCCAATGGGGCGGTGCTGCTTATTTCAGAAAGCATTCTGCTTTGCAATCAGCCTTTGATCCAACACAAGGCCAGATTTAACAAGTTTTTGAGGCACTTCCTTCCGCTTATCGCCCTTGCGCCGATCCTCAAGGCATTCAGCAGAGTAACCATAGGGAAATACTGCCTTCACCATTACTGTCCGCTGGTATTTCTTCATATTCTTCTCCTTTCCCTCCTCCTTGGCGGCAGGGCGCCGCCCCGATCCATAAGGCCGATGCCCGGCTACATCCTCAGATCCTTCACCGGTTGAGGCCCGCCGGATTTTACCCTTTTCTCAGATAAGACGGTTTCAATTCTCAAATGATCCTTGTAAAGAGAGGTTTTTATGATTATTGCGGAAATGCCTGAAAAGCGCGCGATACCTACGGCCTTGGGAAGGGGCGTGGGGTTTGTGTCCTTAAAAAACGAAAAAAAGCAATAAAGAGGTATACCCAAATGTTTGAAATAAAATGGTTGGTGCTTGAAATCACGGTACTGATGTATATTTTTGTGGTTGTTTTCAATGAGAAGAAATCCTTTATCGCCATAGGCGCCGGACTTCTTATGATGATAATCGGCGTGGTAAGCCCCCGGATTGTTCTCCTGGAATTGATTAACTGGAATATTCTCCTCATCTTCCTCGGAAGCCTTATCATTGCCGAGCTTTTTATTTATTCCCGGGTTCCGGCCCTTATTGCCGATATTATTGTGATCGCTTCCCCCAATGTGGCGGTCGCCATCGTGGCAATTCTGATGATGACCGGCTTTATTTCAGCCTTCGTGGAAAATGTGGCCACCGTTCTGGTTATGGCGCCCATAGCCCTGGCGCTCTGCAAAAAACTCACTATGAATCCGGCCTATTTTATGGTGGGGCTTGCGGTTATGGCTAACCTTCAGGGGACCGCTACCCTGGTGGGGGATCCGCCCTCCATGATTTTCGCCGATTATGCCCATTATGGTTTTAATGACTTCTTTGTCTTTCAGGGCAAACCGTCGGTGTTTTTCGCGGTTCAGATAGGCATGATTGCCGGCTCGGTGTTCTTTTACGGGTATTTTAGGAAACGGGGAAGGGAAAAAGTACCTATAGAAAAAGAGAAGGTCCTGACCATGGTTCCCACGGTATTCCTGATTTTAATGATTGGGGGACTTGCGGCGGCCTCCTTTATTTTCGGCGGACTCACTTATGCTTCGGGGATCCTGGTAATGGCCCTGGGCGTTGCCGGGATGTTCTGGTATTGCGTGGTGCGGGGGGAGGGAATAAAAAACACCTGGAAACTGGTAAAAGCCCTTGACTGGGATACCGCCCTCTTCCTCATAGGCGTTTTCGTGGTAGTCGGCGCGGTCTCTTCCGTGGGCCTTCTGGAGGATTTCGCCGTCTTCCTTAACCGTATTATCGGCGATAATGTTTTGCTGGGCTTTATTCTTATCCTCGCGGTTTCCACGGTCATATCCGGTTTTGTCGACAATGTGCCCTATATCATCATCATGCTCCCGGTTGCTTCCCGGCTTGCCGCGGAATTGACGTTGAAACCGGAACTTTATATGTTTGCACTTCTCATCGGTTCCTGCATGGGCGGCAACCTGACCCCCTTCGGAGCCTCTGCCAATGTGGTCGCCCTGGGTCTGCTCAAGAAAGAGAAGGTACGCCTCAATTTTTTACAATGGCTGAAGATCGGCGCTCCCTTTACGGTGCTTACCATTGCCGTCTCGTCCCTCTTTATTTGGTTGGTATGGAGGTAAGCATGGTATTGAGCCGTCTGTCAAAAATTGTCCGTCAAATAGTTCCATTTTTTGTGCCGACCCAAGGGCGACGTATATCCCCATTCTCCGCTTGCGCGGTTCAAAGAAAAAGGATAGAATACTCATGGGACGTGAGATGGAAGAAATGAACATTCGGTCCATAAAGATAAAGACCCTCACCGTAATTTTTCTGATTCCTCTCGGCTGGTCCCAGGCCGCCGCCCAGTCCAACGGCTTTCCCAGCCTCCAGGCGGAAAGCCGGGCGCTGGAATACGCCCGTTGGGAAGCCGATGGGCCCTATTCCTGGGAGGAGATGGCGGAGGTCGCCCTCTGGGCTTCCGGGGCTGAAGACGAGGCGATTGAGCGATCTATGGCCCGCATCCGGTCGGCGGCGGCGGAACTGGCCCGGTCGGCGGCGCTGCCCGAAAATCTCCGCGACCGGGGGGAGTTCCTCCTCTCCTCCCTTCACGGTTCCCTGTTGAAGACCTATTCGGAATTCCAGACCCGGCTGGATGAACTCCTGAACACCGGCCGGTATAACTGCGTGTCCTCCTCGGTCATCTACATGGTCCTCGCTACGTCCCTGGGGATTGAAGTCCGGGGGGTGATGACCCGGGATCATGCCTTTGTCACGGTTTCTGCCGGGGATGAAGTCATTGATGTGGAAACCACCAATCCCTACGGCTTTGAT
Source organism: Spirochaetaceae bacterium (assembly GCA_031288215.1). GTDB lineage: Bacteria > Spirochaetota > Spirochaetia > Treponematales > Breznakiellaceae > JAIRMO01. Next base: position 6,915 of record JAITRV010000156.1, read on the forward strand.
CCGGGCAGCCGTAAGGAATTCCACGACAATTTCGGCCGCCTTACGGGTTTTGCCTATGTTCCGGCGCGGAATTACCGGGCCCGGGTTTCCCTCAGTCCCCTGGAGCTCATCTCCCTGATCCTTTCCAACCGTATCGCCGACCTGGAAGCCCGGAAGCGGTTCGGTGAGGCGGTTCCCCTGGCCCTGAGCCGGGCCCTGCTGCTCTCCCTGCGAAAAGACCCGGTGGTATCCCCCTTTTTCGCCGATCCTGAACAAGACGCCCTGGACCGGCTCTACAACTTCGGGGTCTCCCTGGCACGGGCGGGGCGGGAGGAGGACGCCCTCCGCTGGGCAGCCCTGGCTTCCCGGCAGTTTCCCGGGGATTCCTGGGAGGAATTTATCTTCGCGACGGTGAACAACCTGATGATAAAACTCATCAGGAACCGGCGCTTTGAGGATGCCCGGGCCCTCCTGACTGCCCAGGCCCCCGTCCTCAGTTCCGAGAGCTTCGCCACACTCAACCTCCGGATCACCGATGCGGAACTGGTACAGCGAAGCACCCTGATCAGGACCGTTGAAGACGCGGAAGCCTGTATCCGGGCTATTAATGATGCCGAGACCTATACGGCCCTCCCCCGGGCCAGGGCGGAGGAAATGCGGACCGTGGTCTTCCTTCATGAGGGGGAGATTCTGGCCGCCGCCGGGGGCTTGCGGGAGGCCATATCCTTTCTGGAGGAGACGATCCGGCAATACGGGCGGAATTCCCGGTTGGATGAGGCCCTGCGGGTGTTCCGGCTCAACCGGGTAGCGGAGGTCCACAACCAGTTTGCGGGGCTTTTTAACCGGGGAGCCTACGATGAAGCCATCAGGATCCTCCGGGCAGGACTGGAGGAATTCCCCAATAACCGGCAGCTCCGGACGGACCTCTCCCGGGCCCAGGAGATCCTGAACAAGCGCCCTTAAAAAGGGAAATTTACCATCGAGTCGAAAAAGTTGAATCGAACCGAAGGTTCGCATTTCTTTAACTCATTTTACTTTTTCGACTGAACGGTTAAATTTCTGGTTCCGGTGGGTCTTTAGGCTATGCGAAGGACCCCCGGAGAATCCGCAGGAGGTCATCCCGGTCCGGCTTAAGCGCGCAGTTCTGTATGTTCTTGGTCGTGATGGACCGATCCGCATAGTATTCAAGCTCCAGGTCTTCGGGCTTTTCCTTCTCCCCCAGGAGCCGGTCCAGGATCCGGGCGAATTCCCCGACGCTCCCCAGTTGCAGAGCCCCCAGGATCTCCCCGATCCGGCCGGAGGGGCCCGCCTTCGGAGAGCGCTCCGCTTCCTCGACAAACCGCAGATATTGGGCCAGGAGCAAGCCGTTGGCCCTGCCGTGGTCCAGGTGCTTGAAGTAGGTGAGCATATAGCCCAGGGCGTGAACTGCGGTGGTGCCCGCATTGGCGATCACCATACCGGCCAGGGTGGAGGCGTAGAGGAGTTTCCAGCGGACCGGAAGGCCGGCCTGTTCCCCGCCCAGGTCCTCAAAACATTCCGCAATGAGGCGGATGCTTTCCCGGGCCAGCATATCCGAGGGGGCCGAGGCCCGGATGGAGAGCATCCCCTCAATGGCGTGGGAGAGGGCGTCGATGGCGGTGTTGATGGTTACCTGCCGGGGCAGGGTTTCGGTGTACCGGGCGTCCAGGAAGGCGAAGCGGGCGAAAAGGGCCGGGAAGGAGATGGATGTCTTGGTCTGCTCCGCATCGTTGGTCAGGACGGCAGCAGGGCTTACCTCCGAACCCGTTCCGGCGGTGGTGGGAACCGCCGCGATGGGCAGGGCCCCGGTAAAGACCGTGCCGAAGATTTCGGCCTTCTCGACCTCCCGAAGCGCCAGGGCCGCGGCGACCTTGGCGGCGTCCAGGGGGGAGCCCCCTCCGATGGCGACGATAAAGCCGCACTGCTCCCGCCGGGCCAGGGCCGCCGCTTCGTAAGCATTGTCCACCGTGGGGTTACTCACCACCTGGTCGTAGAGGGCATAGGTCTGGCCGTTGGCCTCCAGGGCCTTGACCACATCGGCATAGGAACCGTTGGCCCTGGCGGAATGTTTTCCCGTCACGATTAAGGCCCGGCGTCCCAGATCCTTCAAAACCGCGCGGTTCTCAAATACGCAGTTTTCCCCCGCGATAACCCTGGTGGGCATATAATAGTTGATTTTCATCGTTAATAGCTTCTCCTTTCATTATCTTTTTTATAGAAGTTATCTTTTAATACAAAAGTAATATAAAAGGTTGTCTTCTATAAAGAGTACTATCTACATAATTGAGGACCTCGTCAAGGTTTACCAACTCCTCGCTCAACTGATCGGCGGTGATGATCAGCGGGGGGGCACCAGCCGGGCATTCACGTTGTCCAGGATATTCTGTTCCCGGTAGTAATTGACACAGGCGATCCCCGCCACGCAGGCCAGGGGGTGGCCCGAGTAGGTGAGGCCGCAGGAGAGAAGATGATCGTCGAAGTATTCCGCAATGGGCTTGGACACCGCCACCCCGCCGAGGGGCACATAGCCGCAGGTAACCCCCTTGGCGCTGGACATATCGGTATACCGGGACCTTAGACCGGCATCGGGACCTCCCCAAGAATGTATATTTATACCATAATAATCATTATTTTGCATAAAAATAAGTATTATGCAATATATTTTTAATTTTTTTTCCAAAAATACCATTCCATTGCTATACATAAATATACATAATTTATGCAAAACATACGGAAAAAATGGCCGTGAACTGTATAAATATACTTGATCGTTTTTTGTTTTTTCCCTACAGTGGAAACGCAGCGAGGAGCTTGCGAAAACCGGATCTATTCCGGACCTATTTTACGAAAGGGGCTTGAGGCTCCTGTCATGAGGAGGAAAAACAGGATGAAAAAAAATGCTGTTTTCTTAGGAATCTTTTTGTTACTGACCCTGTCTATGCTGTCGGCCAAGGGGGGTGGAGAAAACACCATCAAGATTGGGTTTAACATTCCCTTAACCGGCGATTCCCCCAAAATAGGGGAGGGCAGTAAATTCGCGGGAGATCTGGTGAAGAATAGGATCAACGCCGCCGGAGGACTTGAGGTCAAGGGGAAGAAGTATCTCCTGGACTTCATCTATGTGGACAACGAACTCAAGGCGGAATCCGCGGTACAGGCGGCCCTCCGGCTTATTGAGCAGGATAAGGTCCTGGCGGTGATAGGACCCCAAGGTTCAGGCCGGGCCATTCCCGCGGGGCAGATCAACAACGACAACCGTACCCCCATGGTCTCCGCCTGGTCCACTAACCCGGATACCACGAAAAACCGGCCCTACGTGTTCCGGGCCTGTTTCCTGGATCCCTTCCAGGCCCCGGTGGCGGTTAGATTCGCCCTGGATCAATTCAAGATAAAAACGACGGCTATCCTTTACAACCTGGAGGATGACTATTCCAAGACCCTGGCGGAACTCTTCCGGGATAACTGGATTCGGCTCAACGGCCCCGGATCGGTGAGGGCCTTCGAAAGTTTCGGCCAGAAGGATAAGGATTTCCAGGTTCAGTTGAGCCGGATCATCAATTCCGGCGCGGAAATGCTCTACCTCCCGGCCTACTATGACCTGGTGGGCCAGATCGTTCCCCAGGCCCAGGATATGGGCTGGAACAAGCCCATCATGGGCAGTGATTCCTGGGGTTCCGCGGATCTCTGGAACCTGAGCAAGGGTTCCGTGGCGGGCTATTACTTTACCACCCACTATGCCGCCGCGGGGGCGGTGGGGAAAACCAAGGAATTCATCGACAACTACCAGGCGGCTTACGGCTATGTTCCCGACGACGTGGCGGCCCTTTCCTACGACGCGATCATGATCGTCCTGGAGGCCATTCAAAGCGCCGGGCTCACCGGGAACCTCCAGCAGGACCGGGACGCCATTAAAAACGCCATCGCCGCCCTGCGGAACTACGACGGGATCACCGGCAGGATGAATTTCAACGCCGAGGGGGACCCGGAAAAGGACGCGGTGGTGGTAAGGGTCAGCGATACCGGAGAATTTGTCTACATAACAAGCCTGAAACCATAAACCACGTGGGGAGTGAGGAGGGAAGCGGGGAGGAGAAAAACTCCTCCCTCCTCACTTGAATGAACGGAGGTGTCCCGTGTTGACCATGCTGGTACAGAATATTTTTAATGCCCTGCAATGGGGCAGCTTCTACTCGATGATCGCCCTGGGATATTGTCTGGTATACGGGGTGCTACGGCTCATCAATTTTGCCCACGGCGATATTTTTATGGCCGCCTGTTACATCGCCTTTTTTATCGCCGCCGCCCTCCTGGGACCCTTGGCCGGGGTGGGCTGGGCGGTCTTTACCATCACCCTGATCCTCACCATGCTTGCCACCGCCCTCCTGGGGATCACCATCGAACGGATCGCCTACCGGCCCCTGCGGAGGAAGGGGGTCAACCGGCTCTACGTGGTGATCACCGCCTTGATGGTGGGCTTTATCCTTGAAAACGGCAACCTGGCGATCCTGGGGGCCAGTTCCCGGAGTTTTCCCGATATAATCGAAAAGCAGATCTGGCAGGTAGGCCCTATTATCGTTACCAATCTGAAACTGCTGGTGATCGTCGCGGCCTTTGTGGTCTTTGGAATCCTCCAGTTCATCGTACAGAAAACCGTCTTCGGAATGTCCATGCGGGCCATTTCCTACGACAAATTCGCCCTTCCCCTCATGGGGATTCCCGTTAACCAGGTAATCACCTTTACCTTTGCCCTGGGATCGGGCCTTGCGGCGGTGGCGGGGATCCTCTTCGGGATGTCCTATCCCGTGCTGGACCCCTATATGGGGACTATCATCGGCTGGAAGGCTTTTATCTCCGCGGTGGTGGGGGGCATCGGGGATATTAAAGGGGCCTTTATCGGCGGCTTCATCCTGGGCTTCATCGAGATATTCTTTGCAGCCTTCTTTCCCTCCAGTTATAAGGATCTGATTTCCTTTGTCATTCTGCTCATCATCCTGGTCCTGAAACCGACCGGATTCTTCGGGGTACCCCGGAGTACCAAAATATAGGAGGACCATACCGAATGAATCGGCCTTTGAAACTGCGCGGAACCTACCCGGTGTTGGCCATCGCCCTGATAAGCGGGTCCGTGGCGCTTATCACGATCCTCGCCGCCCTGGGAATCCTTAACCAGTATATCCAGAGCGTGATCATGTCCATCGGGATCAATATCATCTTTGCCGCCAGCCTGAACATCGTCAACGGCTACATGGGGGAGTTTTCCTGCGGCCACGCGGGATTTATGGCGGTGGGGGCCTATATCTCATCGGTCCTGTCCCTGATCCTCTTTACGGAAAACAAGTTCCTCGGCGCCCCGCTGCTTCCCCCTCAGAGCGCCCTGCTCCTCTTTCCGGTGGTGATCATCATCGGGGGCATTGCGGCGGCCCTGGCGGGGCTCCTGGTAGCCGTCCCTTCCTTCAAGACCCGGGACGATTACCTGGCGATCATCACCATCGCGGCGAATTACATCATCATGACCGCCATTAACAACCTGGAGGTGGTGGGGGCCAGCCGGGGCCTCATGGGGATGAAGGCCACGATTTTTGCCATGTCCGATACCATCCCCCTGCCCTGGACCCTCCTCTGGATACTCCTCTTTGTCATTGTCTGCGTGATCGCCATAAAGCGCCTCATGGCCTCCGTCTTGGGAAAGGGGATCTCCGCCATCCGCTACGATGAGATCTCCGCGGAGATCATGAGCGTCAACACCAACCGGATGAAACTCCTGGCCTTCATGTTCTCATCGGGCCTTGCGGGAATTGGGGGAGGGCTCTTTGCCCACATGCTGGGCTTTATCAACCCCAGTTCGTTTAACATCATGAAATCCACCGAAGGCCTGGTGATGGTCTACCTGGGGGGTATGGGTTCCCTTTCGGGTTCGGTGCTTTCCGCGGTGTTTTTCACCTTTCTTCTGGAATTACTCAGACCCCTCCAGATCCTCAAGTGGGTATTCATCCCGCTGCTCTTGATCCTCCTCATGCAGTTCCGTCCTGAAGGAATCCTGGGCAATCGGGAATTAAGCGATCTCTTCCCCGTCCTCAAGGGGTTTCTGGGGGGGACGGAAAAAACCGATAGGGGAGTCAAACATGAAAAATCATCTTGAAATCAAAGGGCTGACCCACCGTTTCGGCGGGCTCCAGGCCCTGACGGATATCAACGTTGCCCTGAAAAAAGGGGATATCGCCGGATTAATCGGCCCCAACGGGGCGGGAAAAACCACGGTCTTCAACCTGGTGAGCGGGTTCTATATTCCCTCCCAGGGAGACATCATGGTCGGCGGGGTACGGATCAACGCCATGAAACCCCATCAGATTGCGGCGATGAAGATAGGCCGGACCTTTCAGAATATCCGGCTCTGGAACGAGATGACGGTGCTGGACAATATCCGCATTTCCCAGCACTACCAATTGGGCTACGGCGCGGCGGACGCCTTTTTCAGGACCCGGCGCTACCGGGACCGGGAGGCGGAGATCACCCGGTCCGCCCGGGAACTCCTGGAGGTCTTCCACCTCTCGGATCTGGCCGAGGAATATCCCAAGAACCTGCCCTACGGCATCCAGCGCCGGGTGGAAATTGCCCGGGCCCTTTCCCTCCAGCCGGATCTGCTCCTCCTGGACGAACCCGCCGCGGGGCTCAGTACCGCGGACGTTGCCGGTCTTATCGACTATATCCACTGGATCCACGACACCTTCCATCTGACCATCTGGATGATCGAACACCAGATGGAGGTGATCATGACCCTCTGCCGGCGCATCCAGGTGATCGATTTCGGGAAGGAGATAGCCTGGGGAAGTCCGGAGGAAATTCGGACCAACCCGGAAGTTATCCGGGCCTATCTTGGGGATGGGGAAATATAATGCTCCTGGAAGTCAAAGATTTGAAGGTCTCCTACGGAAACATCGAAGCCCTCCACGGGATTTCCTTTACTATTGACCGGGGGGAAATCGTGACCCTCATCGGGGCCAATGGGGCAGGGAAGACCTCGACCCTCCTCAGCCTGGCCCGGCTGCCCCGGCCGGAAGCGCCGGTGATAACCGGGGGGGACATTCTCTATGACGGGAAAAGCATCCTCAAGACCGAGCCCCATATCTTGATTCAGAAAAAGATGATGGCCCTGGTTCCCGAAGGGCGGCATATCTTCGGGAACCTCTCGGTGATGGAGAACCTCCAGATCGCCGCCTATCCCCACCGGAAGGACCTCAACCGGGCCACCGTGGTAGGGGAAATCCTGGAGATGGTCTACAGCCTCTTCCCCCGGCTTTACGAACGCCGGAAGCAGCGGGGGGAACTCCTCTCCGGCGGGGAACAGCAGATGCTGGCGGTGGGCCGGGCCTTGATGACCGGCAGCGACTTCATCATGCTGGACGAACCCTCCATGGGCCTGGCCCCCAAGCTGATGTATGAGATGTTCCGGGCCCTCAGGCAGCTCAACTTTGTCAAGCATATCACCATCCTGGTGGTGGAACAGAACGCCAAAGTCGCCCTGGAATTCGCGTCCCGGGGCTATGTCCTGCGGACCGGGGAGATCTTCACCGGGGGAACCTCCGCGGAACTGGCGGCTAATCCGGACGTGAAGAAGGCCTACCTCGGGGGATAACGGATAAAGTTGTCTATAGCGGCGGCTGTTTCCTCCGCGGCCTTTCTGCTGTCCCAGTGAACATTGTGGGAACCCTCAGGTATGGTTATATACACAGGCCGGCAGTTGACAAGACCCTGCTTTAACGCCTCCTGGTCCTGGGCGGTAAACACCACGTCCTTGGCGCCCCATATCACCAGTACGCTGCCGTTGATTTTGTGCATGTCCCCGCTGTTATCATAGGCCAGCGCGCCGGTAACTAAGTAATCCCAGACCGGATAGGGTATCTGGCGTACATGCTCAAGGGTGGCGGCCTGAAAATCAGGGTCCTCGTTGGTATTCTCAACCCATCCCTTCAGGAAACTCTCAGGCATTTTTTGTTCCTTATCGTAGCCGTGTATGCCCAAATAATCCTTCCCGTCCCCGTCACGGATCCAGGAGACCAGAGCGTTCCCCGCGCCCCGTACCGCCGACGCTATCAGGGTAAGGGACAGGGTTCTGTGGGGGTACAGGATATTCAAGCGCTGGGCGATAAAAGACCCCAGAGAATGACCCACTATATGGGCCTTTTCCAGCTTGAGGATATCCATAAACGCCGCTATATCCGCCGCCTGGGTATCCACGAGATAGCCTCCGGGCCCGGGATCTGGTTTATCCGTTTTGCCGTTGCCCCGGTACTCAGGGACATAGCAGCGGTACCCCTTGCCGGCCATCAGGGGGGCCGCCTGGGACCAGGATACCCGTCCGTCGGTTATACCGTGGATGA
>JAITRV010000203.1 GCA_031288215.1 Spirochaetaceae bacterium
TCACAGCAAGCGGATCGCCGGGTATAACGCCCTGTTCACCGGGGTTACGCTGGCCGATACGGAGTGGGTCCAATAGCCGGCCATGCTTTGGTATAGTATAAAAAGAACGGTCCAGGTGATTCCCGTGTTACTGGGAATCACCCTCATCTCCTTTCTGCTGGGCATACTCTGCCGGGGAGACCCGGCGGAGATAGCCCTGAACGCGGGGGGCTCCTACAGTCCCAGCGGGGAAGAAATTCTCCTGGTACGCAAGCAGATGGGCCTGGACCGGCCTTACCACGAACAGTACCTGCGCTGGCTTTTGGGGGTGCTCAGGGGGAACCTGGGCGTTTCTTTCCGTACCAAGGTTCCCGTGGCCGAAGAGATAGCCCTGCGGCTGCCGGTTACCCTGAAATTGTCCCTTGGCTCCCTGGCGCTTACGGTGTTCCTGGGAATATGGTGGGGCACGTCGATGGCGAAGCGGCAGGATTCCCCCGGAGACCGCATCGGCCAATGGGTGAGCATCCTTTTCTTATCGGTTCCCGGTTTTTGGTGCGCCATCATGCTCATCAGTTTGTTTTCGGAAACCCTGCACCTTTTGCCGAGCGGAGGCCAGGGGGGGCTGAAACACCTTATGATGCCTGTCCTGGTTCTTTCCCTGGGAACTATCGGGACGACGATGCGCCTGACCCGGGCCTGCATGATTCGGGAGCTTTCCCTCCAGTACGTGCTGACCGCCCGATCCAAGGGCTTGGCGGACCGGATCGTGCTGCTGCGCCATGCTCTGCGGAATTCCCTGATTCCCATCGTAACCCTCCTGGGCAACTATTTCGGCAGCATCCTCGGCGGGGCGGTCATCGTCGAGTCCATCTTTGCCATCAACGGCATCGGCAAATTTGCCCTGGATTCCATTGCCGTCCGGGATTATCCGGCGTTACAGGGCTATGTGCTGCTGACGGGAACGACCTTTGTGGCGGTCAGCCTGGGAATCGACCTGCTGTATTACGGCCTCAACCCGCAAATCCGCTTTGAAGGGAGGGCCGAAGCGACATGAAGCGTCCCGCGCCCCGGCTTGCGGCGGGGATCAGCATCGGCCTTTTGGCGCTGCTGATCCTCAGCAGTATCTTTGCCCCCCTCATCGCGCCCTACGATCCCCTGAAAATAGATATGAAAAACCGCCTCGCCCATGCGGATCGGCTTCATCTTCTGGGAACCGACGTGCTGGGACGGGACGTTTTCTCCCGGATTCTCTACGGGGGGCGGATGTCTATTCTGCTGGCCATGGCCGCAACGATCCTGGCGATGTTCACCGGTCTCGTTATCGGCGTGATCTCCGGGTATGCCGGCGGCAAAATAGACCTCTTTATCACCAACATCACCTGCATTTTTCAGGGGCTGCCCGGAACGAGCATGATGATCGCGATTTCGGCGATGCTCGGACCCGGCATACGGAGCCTGCTGACGGCGCTGGTGATCAATTCATGGTCCGGCTTTTCCCGCATTGTCCGGGGAGAGGTGATCAAGCTCCGGGAGGAACGGTACATTGAAAGCGCCCGGAGTTTTGGCGCGGGAAGTTTCAGAATCGTGCTGCGCTACCTGCTGCCCAATATGGCCGAGCATATCATCGTCCTCTGCGCGACCCGCATCGGCAGCATGATCCTCTCCATCGCCTCCCTCAGTTTTCTCGGCCTGGGGATCCAGCCGCCGGCGCCTGACTGGGGGGTCATGGTCAGCGACGCCCGGACCTATTTCCGCTCGGCGCCCCTGCTCTTTATCGCCCCGGGGTTTTGTATCGCGGTGGTTTCCTTCGGCGTGAACTATGCGGGTGAATTATTACGGGAATACTTCGATGTGCACAAAAACACCCGATCCTATGACTGAAGCTATGATGGAAGCTATGATCGAACCTATGATCGAAGCCTCCGGGCCTGATGATATGGTCATCCGCGATCTGGAGGTCCGCTTTACCACGCCCTTTGGGGAAGCGGAGGCGCTCAACCGGGTGGACCTGACCCTGGCAGCCGGCTCCGTGACGGGCTTGATCGGCGAAAGCGGCAGCGGGAAATCGGTCCTGGGCATGTCGATCCTGCGTCTGCTGCCGGCCAACGCGCTGGTTTCAGGCAGCATCTTTTTCCAAGGCCGGGACCTTCTGCGCAGTCCCCCCGAGGATATGCGGGATCTGCGGGGCAAGGTCCTGGGCCTGATACCGCAAAACCCTTCCGATTCGATTGATCCGGTCCTCCCGATCCGCCCCCAGATTCGGGAGATATTTCAAGCCCATGAACGGATTTCCCGGAAGCGGGGGAACGAGAAAGCCCGCGGGATTGCCGGGAATTTTTTTACGGGGGAAGAAGACCGCGTCCTGGGCAGTTTCGGCTTTCAATTAAGCGGCGGTATGCGGCAGCGGGTGGTTACGATCTTTGGGCTGGCGGGATCGCCCCGGTGGATCATCGCCGACGAGCCGACCAAGGGAATGGACGCCATTCTCCGGGGGCAGGTGCACCGGCTGCTTGCCCGCATTGCCGAATCCGGCCGGCAGGGTATGCTGGTGATAACCCATGACATTCCCTTTGCCCGTTCCCTCTGCAGCCGGATTGCGGTTCTCTACCGGGGCCGGATCGTCGAGGAAGGGGAAAGTAACGGCCTGGTCCGTTCCCCCCTGCATCCCTACACCCGGACCCTCCTCGCCTCCCTCCCTTGTTCGGGGCCGGAGGCCCTTTCCGTGCGGGAAGCGATGCCCGTGCCGCTTGCCGCGTCTTCCTCCGGGGGGTGCGACTTTGCGGAGTATTGCGCGCTCCGTACCGATGAATGCCTGAATACGAGGGTGCCCCTCCGTACCGTTTCCGGCGGAGCGGCCGGCGAACGGAAGGTGCGGTGCCTGCGCCTCCCGGGGGAGGCTGCTCCTGAAGCGCCGAAGCCAAGGGCCGCAACCCTGGGGGACGCGGGGACCGCGCGGATGGGGGCGGCGGTTTCGTCTGAGCGGCCCCCGGCGGTGGAGACGGCCGGCCTTTGCAAGGAATACCGCGCCGGGACCTTCTCGAAAAAAACGCGCCGGGTTGTTGAGGGGGTGAGCCTGCGGATCGAGCGGGGGACCACCTTTGGCCTGGTGGGAGACAGCGGCTGCGGAAAATCGACCCTGGCCCGGCTGATACTCCGGCTTATCCCCGCCAACGGCGGACAGGTGTTTTTTAACGGCGAAGACATCACCGCCGCCACCGGAGACCGGCTCAAGCTCCTGCGGAGGAAGATGCAGATAATCTTTCAACACCCCGAATCGTCCCTGAATCCGTCGATGCGGATCATGGCGAACCTGCTGGAACCGCCGGCCATCCAGGGGATCGGAGACAAGCAGGAGCGGATGCGGAGGATTCACCAAAACCTGGAACTGGTCGGCATCGACCGCCGCCTCTTGACGCGCTATCCCCATGAAATCTCAGGCGGCGAGGCCCAGCGCATCATCATTGCCCGCGCGCTCATGGTCAAGGCTGAATTTCTGGTCCTGGACGAGCCCACGTCCATGCTGGATGTTTCCGTGCAAGCCCAAATCTTGAACCTGCTCAAATCCCTCCAGGAGCGGCTGGGGCTTACCTATCTTTTTATATCCCACGATCTTGACGTGGTCCGCTGGATCAGCCGGGATATAGCCTTTATGCACCGGGGCCGGATCGTGGAGCAGGGCAGGGCGGCGGAGATCTTTGCGCATCCCCGGCATGAATACACCCGGCGGCTGATAGAGGGGTTCCGGCAGAACAGCCTGCTCTAGTGAGTAAGGCGGGGTGTGAGCCCCGCTGCGAATGAGCCCTCAACGCCCTTCACGGGTAAAGGGCAAAGATCGCGGGGCCGCCGCCGGTATGCACAAAGACCACATGCTCGCCCGGGGCAAAGAAGCCCTGGGCGCACAGGTCCAGGAAGCCCGCAAAGGCCTTGCCGGTGTATACCGGGTCAAGGAAGATCCCCTCCTTTTCCGCCATAAACCGGATGGCGGCATCCCCTTCTTCCGAGGGCCGGGCGTATCCGGGGCCGATGTACGCTTTCAGCACCACGTCCTCCAGGCGTATCCCCGGGTCGATGCCGGCGAGCTGTGCCGTCTCCAGGGTAAGCCGGTATATTTCCTCCTGAAAGTTCTCCTCCACGGAAACCACGATGCCCGTCACCCGGGCGCCCAGTTTTTTTGCCCCCAAGAGAAGCCCCGCGTGGGTGCCGCCGGAGCCAGAACAGCAGAGAATGTGGTCTACGGGAAAGCCCTGCTCTCCGGCCTGGGAGGCGATTTCTTCGGCGGCGTCGAGGTAGCCCAGGGCGCCGAGGGGGACCGAGCCGCCGACGGGAATGAGCCAGGGGTTTTTGCCCCCGGCCCGCAGGTCGTCCATGATGGTTTCCGCCTGGGCATACACCTCGGCGTAGCTGTCGGTATCGATGAACCGTACCGGCGTCTTCAGAAGGCTGGCGAGGAGGAGATTCCCCTTGGCTTCGGTTACCCCCCGCTTTTTCAGGAGGAGCAGCGCGTCAAGCCCCAGTTTCCCGCAGCACGCGGCGGTCAGCAGGGCGTGGTTGCTCTGGGCGCCCCCCGCGGTCAGGATGGTATCGAAGCCCTTTGCCTTCGCGTGGGCAAGCAAATATTCCAGCTTCCGCACCTTGTTTCCGCCGAAGGCAACGCCGCAAAGGTCGTCCCGCTTTATGTAGAAATGAAGCCCCGTTTCCCTGCTGATGGTTTCCAGCCGGACCAGGGGCGTCGGGTAATGCCCCAATCGTATTTTTTCTATGCCCCGCCGTATGGTTGTTTCCTGCCGCATAACGCCTCGCTTTGTATCAATGGTTGAAACCGCCATTCATGCTATCACAAACCGCCGTCGCGGATCTCTCCCCCGGCGGCAACGTGGTATCGCCGGTGGGGCGGCTCATGTGCCGCCGGGGTCCACTGCATCGAACCTCCGGTTCGCAACCTTTGGTTCGCAAGCTCTGGACCGCAACCTTCGGTTCGCAAACTCAAATTTTTTTGCATTTTTTTCAAATTTCCTCTTGCATTTTATCAAACAGTTCCCTATATTTAATACGAGTGCAGTTTACTCAAGAGGTGAAGATGTTAAACGCAGTTCGGTTATGCCTGTCCCGTCCGATGGATAGGCCGCAAATTTTACCCCCCCCCTACCGGTTTACTAGGATTTAGACGGGGTTTCTTCCCTTTCCTGCTCTTTTCTTTTTTCCCTTCTCTCTCGCTTCCTGCTTTCCCCTCGTATCTCTTTCCCGCTATGCGGGATCATATAAAGGAGTTCCCCATGAATAAGTTCTTCCTCAAGCTCTTCTGCTCTCTTTCCCTCGCCGCCCTCCTGGCGGCGTGTTTTAACCCGATGACGTCTTCAACGGCGGACG
>JAITRV010000220.1 GCA_031288215.1 Spirochaetaceae bacterium
TGTTCGGGGATGCGGCGTGGGATTTTTCAGCGGACTAAAAAACATATACCGCCCTGATGCCAAGGTCGGCCGGTTTCTCAGCGTTCTGGCTTTTTCCGGGGTGGCCTACGGCTTATACCGGGGGGTCCAGGACAATTACCTGGCGGAAATCGTCGGGATCAGCGCCTTTGAACGGGGGATCGTCGAATTCTTCCGGGAACTCCCGGGCCTCCTGGTGGTGCTGATCCTCGCCGGGATGTACCGGTTTTCCGAAAGCCGGATCTTCAAGATAGGCGTCGCCATCATGACCGCCGGGGTTACCGGGCTCCTCCTGTGCGGCACGGGAAAATTCGCGGTGGTCCTCTTTATGGTGGTCTACAGCGCCGGGGAACATATCATCATGCCCGTGCGGACCACCATATCCCTGGACCTGGCCCGCAAAGACCAGGGCGGGGCCTCCCTGGGAATAACCACCGCCCTGAGCCAGGGGGGGAATATCGCGGGCTTCCTCCTCGTAACCGCCGCCTTCTTTATCTTCTCCCTCTTGGGCTTTGAACGGAAGGACCCGGCCCAATTCAAGATGATCTTCGCCGGCTCCACGGCCCTGATGGTGGGGGGTATCCTGACCGCCCTGGCCTTGCGGGAAAGCGCCCTGCGGGTCCGGCGGCGGCGTTTCTACTTCGCCAAAAAATTCTTCAAATACTATATGCTGGAGGTCTTCTACGGCGCCCGCAAGCAGATCTTCCTTACCTTTGCCCCCTATGTGCTGATCCTCCAGTACGGGGCCGATACCTCGGTCATCGCCATGCTCCTGGCGGTTTGCGCCCTCTTCAGCGCGATCCTCAGCCCCTTCATGGGCCGCCTCATCGACCGCGTGGGCTACCGCTTCATCATGATTACCGATACCCTGGTCCTCATCATCGTCTGCTTCCTCTACGGCTTTGCCCACCGGCTCTTCCCGATGCGGATCGCCTACGCCGTGGTCTGCGTGAACTTTGTCCTGGACGCGGTCATCTCCCTGGCCAGCATGGCCACCAACGTCTATGTCCAGGACCTCAGCACCGGCCCGGAGGAACTCACCGCCACCCTCTCCACGGGGATCTCGGTAAACCACGTGATCAGCATCCTCATCGCCCTGTTGGGGGGCCTCATCTGGAACCTCGTGGGGATCGAAGTGCTCTTCTCCCTCTCCGCCTTCCTGGGCCTCTTGAACACCCTCTACGCGGCCACGATCAAGCCCCGGAGTGCCAAGTAGGCCCAGGGGATAAAAATCGCCGGGATGAGGTTCGCCACCTTGATTTCCTTGACCGAGAGGAAATTGAAGCCGATGGCCGCCACCAAAAGGCTCCCCACGGCGGACATCTCCCGGATGATCTCCGCCGAGAGGAGGTCCTTCACCGCCATCGCGGCCAGGGCGATGCCCCCCTGGTAGATTAAAACCGGCAGGGCGGAGAAGACCACCCCTATCCCCATGGACGCGCCGAAGACGATGGAGATGGAGCCGTCCAGGATGGACTTGGCGAAAAGGGTTTCGTGGTTCCCCTGGAGGCCGCTCTGCATGGACCCCACGATGGCCATGGACCCGGTGCAGAAGAGGATGCTGGCGGACACAAAGCCCTTGGCAAAGGTCCCGTTCCCCATGCCGAGGCGGCGCTCCGCCCAGAGCCCGAAGCGGTTCATCAGGCCGTCGATGTTGATAAGCTCCCCGATGAGGGCGCCCCCCACCATACTCATGATCAGCAGGAGGATATGTTCGTTGTCCAGGGCCCCCCGGATACCGACATAGACGATGGAAAGGCCGATGGCCTTCTTGACGATTTCCTCAAACCGGGCGGGAATCCCCCGGACCAAAAAACAACCCGCCAGGGCGCACACGACAATCACCAGCGTATTCACGACCGGTCCCAACATGGCGTTCTCCTTATGATGCATCGCGTTTTTCTTGCAAAGGTCGCAGGTATTGTAACCGGAAAAAGAAAACGGGAAAAGATACCCGGCGTCAAACCTTGCCCCTCTCAGCGGTTTGGGCCGCGGCCTGCCGATCCGGCACTTCCCCCGCAAGCCCTCATGGGGTATACTGTGAAGCATGATGCAGCCGCTTATCAGGGAGATCCTGGCCCTTCCGCCGGAATCCCAGCATATCACGGTCCGGGGCTGGGTCCGGACCAAACGGGAGTTGAAAAACCTCGTATTTGTGGAAGTGAATGACGGGTCCTCGTTTACCGGCATCCAGTGTACCTTTGACCGCGGCGCCGGCCTGCCGGAGGAAACCGCGAAGGTCCTGCCGGCGGTCTCCACCGGGGCCGCCGTGGAGGTCCGGGGGAAGCTGGTGCCCTCCCCTGCTTCGGGGCAGCAGGTGGAACTGGCCGCTGCGGACCTCGTCCTGGTGGGGGAAGCCCCGGCGGAGACCTATCCCCTGCAAAAGAAACGGCACTCCCTGGAATTCCTCCGGGAAATCGCCCACCTCCGGCCCCGGACCAATACCTTCGGCGCCGTGGCCCGCCTCCGAAGCCGCCTGGCCTTCGCGGTCCACGAATTCTTCCGGAGCCGGGGCTTCCAGTACGTCCACACCCCAATCATCACCGCCAGCGACGCCGAGGGCGCCGGGGCCATGTTCCAGGTCACCACCCTGGACCTGGAGGCCCTGGCCAAAAACGGCGGCACCGGGAAGCAGCCGCCCGCCGGCCAGGCCGGGGATCGCGGCCAGGCCCTCATCGACTACAGCCAGGACTTTTTCGGCAAGCGCAGTTGCCTCACCGTTTCGGGGCAGTTGGAGGCGGAAACCTACGCCCTGGCCCTTTCCCGGGTCTACACCTTCGGCCCCACCTTCCGGGCGGAACACTCCAACACCACCCGGCACCTGGCGGAATTCTGGATGATCGAGCCCGAAATGGCCTTTGCCCATCTGGAAGACAACATGGCCCTGGCGGAGGACTTTCTCAAATACCTCTTTACCGTCACCCTGGAGGACTGCGCCGAGGACCTCCGCTTCTTTGACACCCACATTGAAAAGGGCATCTCCGCCGTCCTCCGGTCGGTGGCGGAATCCCGGTTCGTCCACATGACCTACACCGATGCGGTCGCGGAACTGGAAAAAAACGCCGCCGCCTTTGAATTTAAGCCCTATTGGGGCTGCGACCTCCAGAGCGAGCACGAAAAATTCCTCACCGAAAAAACCGTCCAGGGGCCGGTAATCGTGACCGATTATCCCAAGGAGATAAAGGCCTTCTATATGAAGATGAACAACGACGGCAAAACCGTCCGGGCCATGGATGTCCTGGTCCCCCGGCTGGGGGAGATCATCGGCGGTTCCGAGCGGGAGGAGAACCTGGGCCGCCTGGAGGAACGGATGGCCGCCCTGGGGATGCGCCCCGAGGACTACACCTGGTATCTGGACCTCCGCCGTTACGGCACGGTCCCCCACGCGGGCTTCGGCCTGGGCTTTGAACGGCTCATCCAGTACATCACCGGCATGGCCAACATCCGGGACGTGATCCCCTACCCCCGGGCCGTCGGCCAGGCGGAATTCTAAGCCCCGGCAGCCTCACCCGGCCCTCCCCCACGCGGCAAGGCCGGCCGGGGGATACCCCGGGCTTCACGAGAGCCCCTCGGGGGCCAGGCCGTATTCTTCGTTTTCAACGTTCCCCGCGGGTTCCACGTGGATCATGATATCGTAGACCCCCTCGACCCGTTCTTTGATGGCCTGTTCCACCCGGACGGCGATCCCGTGGGCTTCCCGGACCGTGAGGGCGGGGTCCACTTCGATATCGATGTCGATGTCCCAGAAGCCCGCGAGCCGCCGCATCCGGGTCCGGTGGGGGCGGCCCGCGCCGGGCACCGAGTGGACCGCCTCAAAGACCGCATGGTAGGACGCGGTTTCGGACCCGCCGTCCATGAGTTCCGTGTTGGCTTCCATAAAGATTCCCACGGCGGACCGGAGTATCCACAGGCCCACGAGGATCGCCGCGGCGGAGTCGACGGCCCCGATTTCCAGGAGCATGGAGAGGCCCAGCCCCAGGAGGACCCCCAGGGATATGACCACGTCGCCGGCCATGTTTTTGGCGTTGGCCCTGAGCATGGCCGATCCGGCGCTTTTGCTGAAGAGGTACTGGGTCCAGGCCAGGATCAGCTTCCCGGCGATGGAGACGAGGGTAATCCCCAGGGCTTCCCCGGAGGGCGGCGGCCGGCTGATACCGGAGAGGAGGGCGCCGGCGGCATTGAGGATGAGTTGGGCGCCGGCAAAGAACAGGACAAAGGAGAGGACCGCGGTGGCCACGGTTTCCGCGCGGCCGTGGCCCCAGGGATGCCCCGCGTCGGCGGGCTGGGAGATAACGCCGGATACCAGGAGGGACATCAGGGCGATGAGGACATCCACCCCCGAATCAATGCCGTCCCCCAGGACGGCCATGCTTCCCGCATACAAACCCCCGCCGATCTTGACGAGGGCCAGGACAAGGTTTCCCCCCAGGGCGCATAGGGCGGCGGTTTTTATGATTCCGGCCTTGCGGACAGCCCGCTCGGCGGATACAGTCGGTTCTGGCACGTGCAACAGGCTCCTCTCGTTTCTCTTCACTATACGCCATAGCGCCGGCGATTTCTAGAGCGGCTGCTTCTTTTTGCCTGAATACCGCTCATGGGCGCAACGTTTTTTCCCGTGTTTTAAGCGGCAGAAAGTAAAGTTTCTACGTATTCAGGCCAAAGGCTGCCGGCGTGCTGAGCTCTGAGGCTCAGCATATACTGGGTTCATCCGAGCCTGTCAATAGTTTTGTGTAAATAAAAATCATTATGGGAATCCTGCCAGCCCGTCCATGCCGGCCCGTGCCGGCTTTTCCGGCGGGGGTATCCCCGCTTTTGCCGGTTTTGGCCTGGTACAGGGCCGCCGGCGGGATGCGGGGCCGGCGTGGTGGGGGCTTTATGGGGGTTAAGAAGCCTGGACAGGGGCCGGGGTATCCCCCGGTCTGCCTTGAATTTCCCCTTGAATTCCCTTACCATAAAAACGAGGAGTCCCTATGACCGCCAACCGCGAATACAAAGACAGCGTCTTTTCCCGGCTTTTCAGCAACCCCGATACCCTCCG